>VFLF01000069.1 GCA_009885185.1 Nitrosomonadales bacterium
CGATCGCAAGTATCGCATCCTGTTCTCGTCCTCGGGTCGCCCACGCAAACCCGGCCCCCAAGGCCCCTCCGCCGAACTCATTGCGGCAATTGTCGATCTGAAACGGCGTAATCCCAAGTTTGGCTGTGTAAAGCTCGCCGAGCAGATTGCCCACACCTTTGGCCTCGACATAGACAAAGATGTCGTGCGCCGAGTGCTCGCCAAGCACTATCGGCCAGACGACTCCGGCTCCGATTGCCCCTCCTGGCTGACACTCATCGCGCAGGCCAAGGATAGCCTGTGGACCCTCGACATGTTTCGCTGCGAATCCATCCTGCTGCGCAGCTTTTGGGTCATGGTGGTGATGGATGTATTCAGCCGCCGCATCGTTGGATTTGGCGTTGAGCCTGCTCACATCGACGGCGTATCCGTGTGCCGAATGTTTAACCACGCGGCGGCTGGTCAGCAACTACCGAAACACGTCAGCACCGATAACGATCCGCTGTATCGCTTTCATCGGTGGTTAGCGAATCTGCGTGTACTTGAAATCGACGAAATCAAATCCGTTCCCAATGTTCCGGTGTCGCATCCATTTATCGAACGTCTCATCGGCACCCTGCGCCGAGAGTATCTCGATCGCCTATTCTTTTGGAATGCGCTTGATCTGGAGCGAAAGCTTCAGGCATACCGCTTCTATTACAACAGCAGTCGCGTTCATCAGTCGCTCAGTGGGAACACCCCAGACGAGAAGTCAGGAAAACCTCGTCCTGCCTGTGCGGTTCTGAATTCCTACAGATGGCAGCAGCATTGCCAAGGCCTTTTCTACACTCCCATTGCCGCGTAATTACGAATTCGCCAAGGATAGGTTCGGTAATTACGCGCGCCGCTGTAACGGAATGACCTGCGCGCCTTGGACAAGCGCGTCGAGCATGTCGGCCCACTGCTGCATCATGGCTTTCCGCTCAGACAAATACTCGGCACGGTTATAGGCGCCACGGATCGCATTGCGCTCGCCGTGCGCCAGTTGTCGTTCGATCACGTCTGCACGAAATCCTGCCTCATTGAGCATCGTTGAGGCTACGCTGCGAAAACCGTGCCCGGTCATCTTGCCTTTGTATCCCATTCGATACAGGGCAAACAGCATCGTGTTGTTGCTGATGGGCTTATCCGGATTTCGGCCCGGGAAAACAAGGCGGCCTCCGCCGTCGATAGGGCGCAACTCCTGCAATATTTCTACAGCCTGCCGAGACAGTGGTACCACATGCACCGCTTTCATTTTCATCCGCTCTGCCGGGATTATCCACACCGCGGAATCCAGATCGAATTCCTCCCACTGTGCGCCAATCAACTCGCCAGTGCGAACGAAGGTTAGCGCCAAGAGTCGCAGAGCCTGGCTGGTCAGGCGATCGCCGAGCTCCGCATATCCATCGATGGCTCGCAACAGGCCGGGCAGCTCCTCGGGTGTGATGGCTGCTTGATGCTTGCCCTTATGCGGGGCGAGAGCGCCGCGCAGGTCGGTGGACAAATCACGTTCGCAGCGTCCGGTAGCGATGCCGTAGCGGAAAATCTGTCCCGATACCTGCAATACCCGATGCGCCAAATCATGCGCGCCGCGATGCTCGATCTTGCGAAGTGCAGCGAGCAATGCCGGGGCGGTCAGGTCGGCAATCGGTGTTGCGCCGATATCCGGGAACATATTGATTTCCAACCGTCGCAGTACATCAGCAGCGTGTGTTGGCACCCAGAGATGCACCTGCCTCTTGTACCACTCACGCGCGACTGCCTCGAAACTATTCGTAGCCCGGTCGGTCACTTCGCGCTTATCGGTCTGGCGCTTCGCGCTGGGGTCCTTGCCATCGGCCAATAATTTCCGCACAGCGTCGCGCCGCTCGCGGGCCAAGGCCAGCGGAATATCTTGAAACACCCCGAGGGAGATCAACTTGCGTTTTCCGCCGAAGCGATAGGCGAAACGCCACCATCGACTGCCAGTTGGAGCAATTTCCAGGTAGAGTCCGCCGCTGTCGTAGAGACGAACGGGCTTCGCACCCGGCTTCGCGTTGCGAATTGCTATAGCAGTTAGAGGCATGACGGTAACTCTTGGATGTTTGGCGGTAACTACCGCCAAAGTTACCGTCAGTTACCGCCAGATGTCAACAGGCTGCTTAAGTGCTCTTTAAACAAAAAATTTATTATTTTTGTTTAAAATCATTATCTTATTAAACTGTATTGGACATTCTTGGATGTTATTGAATGTCTCTCTGGCGGAGAGAGTGGGATTCGAACCCACGGTACGGCTTTCACCGTACACACGCTTTCCAGGCGTGCGACTTAAACCACTCATCCATCTCTCCGGAGTCCGCGATTTTACCCCTGAATCAGGGGGGGCGTCGCGACAGGCGCGCAAGGGTAATGCAAGTGGCGACCGGCTGTCAAAAATAGCTGGGCGCGGCAGCGCAGGGCGGTCAAGCGGCTTCGATTACCATTTTTATCTTGGTGACGGTGAGGGCGGCCCACAGCACCATGAGCAGAAAAAAAGCCAGAAAGCCGATATGTTGATCCACAATGAATCGCGGCGCGAGGAAGCGGGTGGCCTTGAAAACAGGCGAAGTAATCGTTTTGAGTACCGTATAAAACATGTTCTTGTGCCTTTGCTGCCCGGCCAGAATGAACAGCAGCCCCTGTCCCAGCAGGGCCAGCCCCGCGACTTCGACGATTGCTTTTAAAATGATGACAGTCTGATACATTGCGGTTACCACCTATTGAAAAGGCACGACGTGAACTACGAGCAACGGCGCCATTTTTACTTAGCGCGATTCTGGCAGTTCTTCAAGCAACCCGACAAGGCGCTCATGGCCTACAAGGATGCGCTTGCAGGCGGGCCGCGTTTTGCCCAAGCCTTGAAAAACATGGCGTTCATACACGCTTCCCACGAGCGCTTTGGTGACGCCGAGCGGTTGTTTGCCGAGGCCCTGCAGCTTGAGCCTGACGAAGCGCAGACGCATTTTAACCTTGGATACGTGCGCGACAAGCTGGGTCGCCAGCAGGAGGCCATGGCCTCCTTTACCGAGGCTGTCCGCCTGAATCCGATGCTGGACCGCGCGTGGTACGGGTTGGGCATGGCGCATGCCACGCTGGGACGGCATACCGACGCGGTAGAGGCGTTCGGCAAGGCCGCCGACTTGCAGCCGATGGGCGCGCCTGTGTGGTTTCAATTGGGCATGGCCTGTCATCATGCGTGTAACCCGGAGCGAGTACGCGAGGTTATTCTGCATCTGAATCGCTTTGATCCGGTGATGGCGCGGCGCTTGATTCGTGATACCGGCGCCACGGACATGGCATACCTGGTAAAGGATCTGGCGGTTTGATGGATTATTGAACCAAGGTCGAAAAAACAAAGCCCGCGTGAGCGGGCTTTGTTCTTGACGGGAGGCCGATCACCTTCCTTCTGTCTGCAGGGTATCGCCCTTCAGATTCGGGTAGCGCACATGTTCCACCAGCTCCTGCGTGTCCTTGCCGGGCGGCGCGGTGATCAGGCTGACGATGATAATCGTCAAGATACCCACCGGCAGACCGAACACGCCGGCGGAGATCGGGTTCAAACCGAACCACAACTCCATCTTCGGCACGCCCATGTTAGTGAAGAAAGGGTAGGTGCGCAGCATGTAATACATGCAAACGCTCAACCCCGCCAGCATGCCGATGATGGCGCCCCACTTGTTGGCACGCTTCCAGAACACGCCCAGCACCAGTGGCGGGAAGAATGCGGAAGCCGCAAGAGAGAACGCCGCGCCGACCAGGAACAGGATGTCTCCGGGCTTGAACGAGGTCACCCAGGCTGCCGCTATTGCCACGACAATCAATAGCGACTTGGAGATGGTCACGCGTTTTTGCGTGGACGCTTGCGGGTCGATCATCTTGTAATAGAGATCGTGTGACAGCGCATTGGCGATGGTCAGCAGCAAGCCATCGGCAGTGGACAGCGCCGCGGCCAAACCGCCGGCGGCAACCAACCCGGACACCACATACGGCAGGCCCGCAATTTCCGGCGTTGCCAGCACGATGAGATCGCCGCCGATCACGATTTCGGCAAGTTGCACGATGCCGTCCTTGTTGATGTCGGTGATGTTGAGCAGGGTGGGATCAACCTTGGTCCACGCTAAAACCCACGCTGGGAGCGAGGCGAAACTGCTGCCGACCAGATTGGTATAGACGTCAAACTTGGCCAGTACCGCCAGGCAGGGAGCAGTGAAGTAGAGCAGGAAGATGAAGAACAGCGACCAGAACACAGACACGCGCGCTTGTTGCACGCTGGGCGTTGTGTAATAGCGCATCAGGATGTGGGGCAGGGCGGCGGTGCCGAACATCATGCAAAACACGATGCCCAGGAAGTTGAGTTTGGCGGTGAAGCGTGCGTCCTCATCTTTACCCGGATAGGGATCGGCATGGGGCCGCGGCGGATTGGCGCGAGCCGCGACGCCCTTGTCTTTGTTCCACTGCGCCTTCGCGGCGGCCTCATCCTTGAAGTACGCGGCCAGCGCTTTTTCAGCGGCGGCCACTTTTGCGGCATCCACCGGATTGGCGGCCTTGGCGTCCGCCACGGCTTTTTCAAGCCCGGCTTTGCCTTCGGCAAATGCCTTGCCGGGTTCCTTTAGCTTGGCGTTGGCCGCCGCGGCCCGCTCTTTGAATATGTTGCGTACTTCGATTTCCTTGGGATCGGCGGTGATTTTTTTCTCCAGATCGCCGACCTTCTGCAGCACCGGGCCATACGCGACTTGCGGAATGGGGATGCCGGTGTGTTTGATGCCGAGCCACACCACCGGCGTCAAATAAGCGATGATGAGAATGATGTATTGTGCGACCTGCGTCCAGGTGACCGCCTTCATGCCGCCCAGCATCGAGCACACCAGAATACCGGCAAGTCCGACGTAAACGCCGACGCCGAACTCCAGGCCGGTGAATCGGCTGGTGATCAA
>VFLF01000575.1 GCA_009885185.1 Nitrosomonadales bacterium
CCGGCGCACAAAAAAATACGCTCTACGTGCTGGATGAGCCCACAGTGGGGCTCCACATGGCCGACGTGGAAAAACTGATCCGCGTGCTGCACCGCCTCGTCGATGCCGGCAACACGGTGGTGCTGATCGAACACAATCTTGATGTGATAGCCGACGCGGATTGGATTATCGATCTCGGCCCCGAAGGCGGCGATGCGGGCGGGTGCATCGTCGCGCAAGGTACGCCGCAGGAACTCGCGCACCAGCCGAAGCGCTCGCATACCTCGCGCGTGCTGGCGGAGTTTTTGACAACGCGGTCGGTGGTGGAAGTATAGCCAGCGCACCCAGCGGCACGCCAGTTGGAACAGAGGGCAAAATCGCGATTACAATGGCACAATGTCCCGGAGGGGAAAGCTCAACCCCGAACAACGGCTTATACGCAGCGGAGATGTGCAACAGATGAAGCCCTCGGAAGCCCTGCAAGCCCACCGCGCTGCTATCCGCAGCGTGGTCGAAGCGCATCGCACCCGAAATGCCCGCGTGTTCGGCTCGGTCGCCCATGGGGCAGACACGGAGAGCAGCGATCTGGATATTCTCGTCGACCCGACGGCGGAGACAACGCTGTTCGACATCGGCGCGATCCGCCATGAATTGCGCGCGCTCCTCGGGGTGCCGGTGGATGTGCTGACGCCGAAGGCGCTGCCGGACAAATTCCGCGACGCAGTGCTCGCGGAAGCGGTGCCGGTATGAGCAAGCATCCACAACGTCTCGCGGACTACCTCACCCACATTCTTCAGGCCATTGAGCGAATTCAGCGCTACACCGATGATATGGATGAAGCGGGCTTCCTTCAGAACGAGATGGCGCAGGATGCGGTGATCCGCAACTTCGAGGTGATCGGCGAGGCCTGCCGTAACATTGAGCGCTATCATCCAGACTTCGTTGCCGCGCATCGTGATTTGCCGTTTTCGTTCGCCTACGAGATGCGCAACGCGTTGGCTCACGGCTACTTCAAGGTGGATTTGGGCATAGTCTGGAAGACCATAGAGAGTGATCTTCCGCACCTGAAACAGCAAGTGCAGGCGCTGATGTAGGAGTCGTCGGGCAACTCGCCTAATCGGGATGTCCGGGGTCAATTGGTCTCATGTGTCGCGCGTACAGCTTTCGGCGCAATAAGGATTGCGCCCAGCATCGCGACTTACGCGCGTTGGCGGAGTTTTTGGCTACGCGCTCGGCGACGAATTAACGATCCGTAACCCGTGTAGGTTGGGCTGAGCCTGCGAAGCCCAACACAACCATCCTGCGCGAAGCGGGGTTGGCGTTTCATCCACGCCGCTGCTGTTGGGCTTCGCAAGCTCAGCGCCAACCTACCAACGCCAGATCGATTGCTAATCCAGCGTAGCCCCCGACTCCTTAACCACCTTCGCCCACTTCACAATATCCGCGCGCAGCACTTTGGAAAACTGCTCTGGCGACCACGGCGCGGGGTCCATGCCTTGCCCGACGAATCTGTCGGCGACATCTTTTTGCGTCAGCAGTTTATTGATATCGGTGTTAATTTTTTGTACCACGGCGGGCGGGGTGCCACCGGTGGTGAGGATGCCAAACCACGGGGTGACTTCAAAGCCGGGGAAGCCGGATTCGATCATGGTGGGCACATCCTTTAATGCGTCGAGGCGCTTTACGGTGGTGACGGCCAGCGGCCTGATTAACCCGCCGCGTATCTGCCCGATCACCGAGGGAATGCTGCCGAAGGCAAGCTGCACTTCGTTGGCGATGATGTTGGTGACCGCGATGGCGATGCCGCGGTAGGGCACGTGCGTGAGTTGCACGCCGCCCGCGCTGGCGATCATCGGCCCGAGCAGGTGGTTAACTGTGCCGTTGCCCGCCGAGCCGTATTTGATGTCGCCGGGTTTGGCCTTGGCGAGCGCGATCAGTTCTTTCATGTTTTTGGCGGGCACATTGTTGCCGGCGACGATCACGTACGGCACTACCGCGAGATTGGCGGTGGGCTCGAAATTTTTTACCGGGTCCCA
>VFLF01000048.1 GCA_009885185.1 Nitrosomonadales bacterium
ATTCCCGCGAAAGCGGGAATGACGGAGAGGTTAGTGATGGGTTCGTGTCTGTCAGGCTCTGGTTTAAAACGTACCTCTACCCCCTGCCGTACCCGCCGCTTCATACTCCGGATCGCCCGGCAACACGCGCCGTCCGCTCTTGGCGATGCGCGGCTCGATCACGGGTATGTCGCCCAGCGCGCGCAACGACTTGATCAGGGTGTCGGCCTTGTCGTGTTCCGCGAACAGCCGCAGGGTATGCAGCGTAGGCGTGCGCATGTCGAATTTTTTTTGCTTGTGCAGGCTCAGCGCTTCGCCCGGACGCACCCACACGTGGTTGATGGTTTCACGGTTATCGTGCAGCGGCTGTTGTGACGCCGGCGCCACGGCGACAAAAAACCGCGTGTCGTAGCGGCGCGGCGCGCCCACGGGCGTGATCCAGTGGCTGAAGTAGGTCATGTGATGCAGCGGCAAATGCAGCCCTTCGTCGCGCAGCATCTCGCTCAGCGGATGCTCCCCGTGCTCCACACGTTGCCGGTAGGCATGAAAGCGCTCCGCGCGCACGGCGTCATCCAGCGTGACGATGTCACCCTCGCCGTCGCACGCCAGCAGTATGCCGGCCTCCTCGAACGACTCGCGTATCGCGGCGATCCAGTAAGCAAGGCCGCCGCTGGCAATGCCCAGCTTGCGGCTGGCCGCGGCATCATCCAGCCCGGCGCACAACGCCGCGATCTCCGGCGAGCTGTCGTGGGGATCCACCGCGCCGCCGGGAAACACATGCATGCCGGGCATGAACACCGATTTGAAATTGCGCTGCATCATCAGCACTTCAAATCCGCCGGGCGCATCGCGCACCAGCGTCACCGTGGCGGCGGGACGCGGAATCATTACTTCGGTCATCGGTTCGCCTGAATCGTTATTCAATTTTAACGCCTGACACCTGAATAATGCGGCGGTTCTTGTCGATCTCCACGCGCACAAACTTGCCGAACTGCTCAGGCGTCATCGAAGCCACCACGTCCGCGCCGCCCGCGGCAAGGCGTTCCTTCACATCGGGAAGATTAAAAACCGCGTTCATGTCCCTGTTTAATTTGTCCACCAGCGCGCGCGGCGTTTTCGCCGGCACAAAAATACCGTACCACTGTACGAGTTCGATATCGGGATAACCGGCCTCTTTCATTGACGGCACGTCGGGCAACGCCTGCGAGCGCGTGCCGCTGGTCACCGCCAGCGCATTGAGCCGGCCCGCTTTTACATGCGGCACTGCCGGCAACAGTGACAGAAAACCAATCGGCACATGCCCGCCCAGATTGTCGTTCAGTGCCGGGCCGGCGCCCTTGAACGGTATATGCGCCATGTCGATCTTCGCCAGGCTTTTCAGCCATTCGCCCGCGAGATGTTGCGGGCTGCCGGTACCCACGGAGGCAAACGAGTACTTGCGCTGGTTCGCCGTCGCGACGAGATCCTTGATTGTTTTCAATTTGGTTGAAGGATGCGCCGTGATGATCACCGGCGTGTTCGAGGCCAGCGTGACAGGCTCGAAGTCGCGCAACGCGTCATACGGGACATTCTTGAACAAATTCTGCACAGTGGCGATTTCAGACGACGTGCTCAACAAAATGGTGTGGCCATCCGGTGCAGCCTTGGCCACGATATCGGCGCCGATCATCGCGTTGCCGCCGGGACGGTTATCAACCACCACCGTCTGCCCCCAGCGCTCCGTCAGCTTGGGCGCCACATTGCGTGCATTGATGTCGGTGCCGCCACCCGGCGCATACGGCACGACGATGCGAACCGGGCGCGCGGGATAGTTTGTTTGTGTTTGCGCAGCGGCGGCAAAAGCTGCAAGCGCCATCAGCGTAATGCCAATCACTGCCGAAGATTCTTTAGTCATGGCAACCCTCTCGTCTTGCTGCCTTACAAAATAATTCAATAAAAACAGATACTTAACATATTCCCTCACCCTGCCGATTTCGACCTGCACAGATTCTCGCACGGCACGCCGTCGCCGTTTTTGTCCAGCGTTCTCACGCGGCACTGCGTGAAGTAATACTTAGCCTCTTCGCACGACACCATCTGCGAACAATAACGCTTGGCGCCGCAGGCGTTTCCCGCCGCCGCTATTTCGCGCGTGGGCGCGTGCGTCTTGCGAAACTCCCACGGCGGTTGCGGATTCGTCCCCGCCCATAGTCCGCGCCGTTCGCGTTGCGCCTCGGTCTGTAACGCGATCAATGCCTTGTCGGAATGGTAGTACGAATACTCCCACGCCATGCCGCGCCGCAGTTGCTCCGCGTTGACATTGACGCGCCCGACTTCGAGCGTGGCGACCACGCGTCCGTAATCGTCCACTGTTTTGGTGATGACGCGCACTTCCTTGCGCAGCACCAGCTTCATCAAGGCCTCGCGCGAGGCCGGGCCGAATGCCTGGAGCTTTTCCGGCGCATCGATGCCGGCCAGCCGCACCGTGGTTTGCTTTTTGTCGCGCTCCACCATCACGGTATCGCCGTCGAGCACAGCGATCACCAGCGCGTTAAAAGTTTCCGCGTGCGGCGTCGTTGATAAACCCAGGGCCAAAAACAAAACCAGAACAATTCTCACGAAGCAATCTTTCCCAGCGCGCGCAATATGCGCTCCGGCGTAAACGGCTGATCGGTGACGCGCGCCTTAAGCGGCAGCAGCGCATCGTTAATGGCATTCATGATCGCCGCCGGCGCGCCCGCGACACCCGCCTCGCCCGCGCCGCGCGCGCCGAGCTCGGACACTTTCGTCGGCGAGTGTGTATGCCCCACCTCGATATCCGGCATCTCGCCCGCCATCGGCACCAGATATTCGGCCAGCGTGCCGTTTAA
>VFLF01000070.1 GCA_009885185.1 Nitrosomonadales bacterium
TGGGGCCATTTAACGGGCACTGCTCGCACACTGAAACGTAACAGCCACCGGCAGCAATTGGCCGATTGTGTGAATTCGACCCGGTGCCCGTAAGCCGACCTTGGAAAAAAACGGGGTTTTGCCAGTGGCCGGTTTCGGACTTGGCTAGGATTTCACCCTCCCGGCCAAGAGCTGACTGTCGAGGTTGTCGCTTGGAACGTCTGCTTCTCGGCCATTGGGGAGGGGGCGGCGGGATTATTGTTGAGTGCACGGCGCCGCGTGGAGCGTTAGGCGGACGCTGCGAACAGCATGGCTGCGGATGGCGCGGCCGGCTGTTGTTCAGTCGGCGGCGCCGCGTTGAGAAGGCCGCGTAACGAGGGCGCCGCGTTGCCTGCGCCGGCAAGGGCGCGATCCGCTATTTCACTGGCTAATGTACTCATCTGGCGGGTCGAAAAGCGAATCCGTGCGCGGAACCCGGCGTCGTCCAGCGTGTCGTTCAGGCTTTTATTGAGGTCGCTGAACCACGGCAGCGACGCTTGGTCGAGCATCCCGGCAGGGTTGGGGACTTGCTCCGCCGGCCGCGCCGCCGACCAGGCGCGCAGCAGCGCCTGCACTTCGAGATTGAGCGCCTGGCAGTACGCGAGTTCGGAGCGCAGGTCGGAAAGCGCGGCCAGGTCGGCGATCCGTCGCTGGAAAAAAAACTGGGCGAGCACGCCCCAGTAGTAGGTGTAGTCCCAGAGTACCTTGACCGCCAGCACTTCCGGATCGCCGAAGATCGCATACTGACCGGTGTAGAGGGCGAGCGTGCTTTCGTAGAACGAATGGAAAATATTGTCATAGATTTTCGCGTGGGCGCCAAGCGGGCGGCCGGCGCGGTCGCGCCCGACCAGCTCGCAGATATAGGTGTTGGCGAGCGCGATAAAGTCGCTGCCCGGCGAATAGAACGGGTCGAGGAACAGGCCGGCCTCGCCGGTCAGCGCCCAGCGCTGGCCTGAAAACATCTGCTTGCAGCCGTAGGAAAAGCGCCGGAAAAAAGCGAAATCAAGCAACTGGGCGCGCTTGCCGTCGAGTTCGTCGAAGACGCGCGGCTGGTGCTTCCCGAGCCAATCCATCGCCTTGTCGAAGCTGTTCATCGTCTCCAGCGGGTGCAGGTTGGCGTCGGCGACGATGCCGACTGAATGTGCGCCCGACGAAAGCGGGATCAGCCAGACCCAGTAGCCCGCGCCGACCAGGTGGTTGGTCGAGAGCCAACGCGCTTGCGGGTCGCAGCGCGCGCGCCAGGCCGGATCGCCCGACCAGTCGTCGATGGTGATCCGCTCCTTCATCCGGAACCAGACGGCGTTGGCGTCGTGCGCGTTCGGCTCGGCGAGCTTTAGCTTTCTCTTGATGAGCCCGGCGCGGCCGCAGGCATCGATGAGCCAGCGTGCCGTCGCTTCGCGCGCTGCGCCGGCGACGGTGTAGCTGACTCTATGCGGCGCACCCGACTCGCTTAACTCGATGGCGCCGACCATGGCGTCGCCGACCACCGCGATGCCGCGCCGCATGGCTTCGCCATCGAGAAAGTTCTCGAAGATGCCGCGATCGATCTGGTAGCTCTGCACAGCGAGGGGTCGGCTCGCGCCGATTTCACTGACCGCATCGATGTCGCGCCGGCCTTCCGACGAGAAGAAGCGAAAGCCGAATTTTTTAAGCTGATGTTCATCGAGATGCGCCTTCAGGCCGAGCACCCGGCTGAAGTAGTTGGCGCCGATCTCGACCGTCGATTCCCCGACTTTATGCGCCGCGGCGGGCGCCGGCTGGCCTCTGCGTTCGAGTACCAGGATATCGAGGTCGGCGAACGATTGCTTCAACTGCAGCGCGAGCGTGAGGCCCGCCAGGCCGCCGCCCGCAATTACAACGTCGTGGTGCGGCGTCATGGCGTCAGGCGTAACGTGAGCGTGCGATTGAGCGGCAGGTCGAGCGGCTGGCAGGTTGCGCACGCCAGTGCTTCGAAAAAAGGCAGGGCGTCGGCCATGGCGTTGCCGGCGAGAGCGCGGGCGGCACTCGAGCGCAGCGGCGCCGCGGCAATCAGACCGGGAATGAGACTCGCTTGAAAGCTCGGCGCGCGCGGCGAGTCGGTTGAAGGCGCGGGCGCCAGCACCAGTGCTGCGGCGAGCAGGCCCTCGCTCCTCGTCACCGTCGCAATTGCGCCCATCGCCTGAACATCGTACGCGACCAAAACCACGGCCCGTTCGTCGGCAACGCACTGTGTCGCGGCTTCGAGCAGGCCCGCGGCGAAGCTGGCATCGAATGCACTGAGCGCGGTGCTGGCCGCCCGGCAAACGGTCGCCATCGTCCAGTAGCCCGCCGCGGCGTTGTGCACCGAGTTGTGAAAGCGCGTTGGCGAGATCATGGTCGGTTGGTCGGCCAGCGTTGAGCACATGTAATCGATGATGGCGAGATCACCGTGCGCCGAGACGAATATCGACGGCAGCGTCGCCGCGTCGCGACCCGAATCGCGAACGGCGGCGGCGGCCACTTCCAGCGTAAGGGCGACGCTGTCGGGGGCGCGGCGTCGTTCGGCCGGCGGGAGGATTGCGGGAGCAGGCCGCGCGGCCGGCGGGTCGGCTGGCGCGCCTTCGCCGCGAAAGGCCGCGCGGGCAATCGGCCAGCCGGGCAGTGTGGGGGCCCAGAAGGCGACGCTTTCGACGCAGAAATGAAGCGGTTTCATCGATGCGCCTCGGCGCCGAATACCAGCACGCAGTTGTTGCCACCGAAGCCGAATGAGTTGCTGAGAGCGAGGCGAACCTCGGCGCTGGCCGATGCGGTGCGGATCTGCGGACCGCACCCCGCATCGAGCGTGCGGGTGTTCACGGTGCCCGGCATGAAGCAGCGTTCGATGGCGAGCAGGCTCGCCGCCGCCTCGACGATGCCGGCCGCGCCGAGCGTATGGCCGGTAAAACCCTTGGTCGAGCTCGCATGCGTTCGCGCCGGAAAGCGCCGGGCGACCAGGGCGGCTTCGACTTCGTCGTTCTTGGCGCTGGCCGTGCCGTGCAGGTTAATGTGGTCGATCTCGCTCGCGTCTAATGCGGCGCGGGCGAGCGCATCGTCGAGCGCGATCTCGGCGCCAAGACCGTGCGGGTGTGGCGTCGACATGTGATGGGCGTCGCTCGATTCGCCGTAGCCCAGGAGGACCGGACCTTCGCCGGCATCGCTCATGCGCTCGAGCAAGGCGAAACCCGCCGCCTCGCCGATGCTGATGCCGTTGCGTTCGGCGTCGAACGGGCGGCACGGCGCGGGAGAAACGAGCTGCAATGCATTGAAGCCGAACAGCACACTGCCGCACAAGGTATCTACGCCGCCGACGATCGCCGCATCGACCAAGCCGAGCCTGAGCATCCGTTCCGCCGCTGCGAACACCTTGGCACTCGAGGAACAGGCGGTGGAGACCGTGACGCACGGGCCTTCGAGCGCGAGCGCCTCGTGCACGAAGTTGGCGAGCGAATGCGGTGTGTGAACCAGCGGGTTGCGATTGCTCGCGGGAAAGCGCCCTTCGGCATCCAGCGAACGGTAAGCGTCTTCGGTCGCGCCTATGCTCGAGGTTGAGGTACCGAGCACAAGCGCCACCCGCGCCGGTCCGTGGCGCTCGCGCGCGGCGTGCGCCGCGGCGATGAAATCGTCGGCGAGCAGCCCCATCCACGCGAGCCGGTTGTTGCGGCAGTCCCAACCGGCGAGCGACCGCGGCAGCGCGATCGACTCGACACCGGCGACCCGGCCGATCCATGTTTCTAGCGGGGCGGCGCCAAAGTCGTTCGCGCGCAGCGCGCTGACGCCTGCGCGCAGCGCCGCCAACAACGGCTCCTTGCCGGGACCCGCGGCGGTCGTCGTCGTATAGGCAGTGATGCGCAGGGGTGCGATGCGCCGCGGCGCGGCAGGTTTGCGGGTAGCGTCGCTATGATCTTCGACCAACATGCGGATTAGCGTTTCGTTAGTAATAACTTAAGAACCGCGTCTTAAGGCCGCGGTCATCGGCTAACTGGCTTTGCCTGTTAGAGACCTGCACATGCAGATTACTTTCGATGTGTTGTCCTCATAACACTAAGAGTGCTGCGATTCGGATGTTTACTCAGTTTCCGACATTACGCAACAAGCCTTATTGGGGCAATCATTTTTGGGCCAAAGGATAATGTGTGGATATCGATCACCTAACGAATTTGAAGCTCCAGCGCCTGCGAATCCGTCGCTTTTTTTTGGGGAACTTGTCAGCAAATGCGCCGACCCATGATGATGCGCGCTTTTTCGATATTAGTTTGGCTATTCCAGAATAATGTAGCCTGGTTGTAGTGGACGGGCCAAAAGTTTCGCGCCGTATTGGGACACTGGTTGGCCCGCCGCAGAGCACAACGTTAAACAGCTGCTTTGCAGAAAGCCGACCGGCGGCTTCGGGTCGATTCCCGCCGTTTGAGTTTCAGCGCGCCGTTCTTCGCTAAACGATCGTTTGGGCCTTCGTCTGTTGTATCCCATCAAGGGATCGATACCGTATTCGATCTAACCCGAAGCAGCACGCCATTACGCGCAGAAGATTACACCGCCGCCAGCGCCTGCTCCAGATCAGCCTTGATGTCGTCGATGTGCTCAATGCCGATGGACAGGCGCACCAAATCCTCGCTCACACCCGCGCTTTCCAGTTCTTTCGCCGTGAGTTGACGGTGCGTGGTGGTGGCCGGATGGCAGGCCAGCGATTTGGCATCGCCGATATTCACCAGCCGCGTCACGAGTTTTAACGCATCAATGAAGCGCCCGCCTGCAGCTTTTGGATCGCCCGCGCCTTTGACGCCGAAGCTCAAAATGCCCGACGCGCGGCCACCCATATATTTATCCACCAACTGTTTATCCGCATGATCCGGCAGACCGGCGTAGCGTACCCAGCTCACCTTCTTGTGACCTTGCAGGTATTTCGCCACCGCTAATGTGTTGTCGCAAATGCGGTCCATGCGCACCGCCAGCGTTTCGATGCCCTGCAGAATCAAAA
>VFLF01000335.1 GCA_009885185.1 Nitrosomonadales bacterium
GAATCTTGCCGCGTTCGGTGATTTCGCGCATGTGGATCAGCGCGTCGTCGCGGAATTTGGCGGCGGAATACGATTCGTGCGGCTCGATGATGTCGATCAGGTGATGCGGCGTTTGCTTGAGGAATGCCGCGTCCGGCTTGGCGGTGCCGATGTTCATCTCTTTGTAGATTTGTCCGGAATCGACGCTGATGACTTCGCACGACAGCGATTGCGCGAGTTGGGCGCACAGCGCGGTTTTGCCGCTGGCGGTTGGCCCCATGAGGATGATGGCGGGCGGATGATTGGGTTGGTTCACTGTTGTCCTCCAGTGGTTTTTTTATTGGCCGCGCATGAAAAGTTTGTCGAGTTCCGCTACCGTGACTTGCCGCCAGGTGGGCCGGCCGTGATTGCATAAACCCGAGCGCTCGGTGGCTTCCATGTCGCGCAGCAGTGCATTCATTTCCGTGGTCGTGAGACGGCGGTTGGCGCGCACCGCCGCGTGGCACGCCATGGTGCCCAGCAATTCATTGCGGCGTTCGGTCAGCACGCGACTGGCGCCAACCTCGCGCACTTCGCGCAGCACGTCCTGCGCCAGCGTGCGGGCGTCGGCATCGGCCAGCATCGCGGGTATGGCGCGGATGGTCAGTGATGTCGGTGAGCCAGGCGCGACATCGAAGCCGATCCGGCGCAACGTCTCGCCGTGTTCCTCGGCGGTGGCGACATCGAGCGCGCTGGCGTTCAACGTCACCGGCACCAGCAGCGGTTGCATGGGGATCGCCTGTTCATCGAGCGCGTTCTTGAGTTTTTCATACATGATGCGCTCGTGCGCGGCGTGCATATCGACAATCACCAGTCCGTGCGCGTTCTCCGCGAGGATGTAAATGCCGGCAAGCTGCGCCAGGGCAAACCCCAGGGGCGGCGCTTCTGTTTCGCTCGGCGCCGGCATTGCGGATGATTCGCGCGTGCCGAACAGGGTGTCGTAAAACGCCGGCGCTTCGGCGGCGTGCAGGGCCATCGCACTTTGGCGTGGCGCGTAGGCCGTGCCTGCCGGGGCGGGCGCGTTCCATGGCCGTGACGCGCCGGAATATTGGGATGGCGTGGAGCCGCCAGAGAGCCCGGCGTAGCCGGAGAAAGTAGGTACTGCCTGTTGCGTGGTCACGGTGTCGCCCGCCGTGCCCGCCAGCGCCTTGGACAGCGCGTGAAACACGTACTGATGCACGGCGCGGCTGTCGCGAAAACGCACCTCGGTTTTGGTGGGATGCACGTTGACATCGACCAGCGCCGGATCAATGTCAAGAAACAACACAAACGACGGATGACGGTCGTGGTGCAGTACGTCTTGATAGGCTTGACGCACGGCGTGCGCGAGCAGTTTGTCGCGCACGTAGCGGCCATTGACATAAAAATACTGCGCGTCGCGCGAGGCGCGCGCCATCGCCGGCGAGCTGACGCGGCCATGCAGTCGCAGCCCCGCGCTGTCTTCATCGACGGGAATGGAGGCCTGAGCGAATTCCTTGCCTTGCAGTTCGTCGATGCGTTCCGCCACGGTTTGCGGCTTCAGGTGCCATTGCACGCGGCCGTTGTGTTGCAGCGTAAAGCCCGCGTTGCTGCGCGACAGGGCGATGCGGCGAAAGGCTTCTTCGCAATGCGCGTATTCGGTGGCCTCGGTTTTCAGAAACTTGCGGCGCGCCGGGGTATTGAAATACAAATCGCGCACTTCCACGGTGGTGCCGACGGCCAGCGCAGCGGGTTCGGGTGCGGACAGATGCGGGCCTTCGGCGGTGATCGACCAAGCGTGCTTGTCACTGCGCTCATCGCCATGGACGCGGTGGCGGCTGGCGAGTGTGAGGCGCGATACGGCGGCGATGCTCGCCAGCGCCTCGCCGCGAAAGCCCAGGCTGCCGACGCGCTCAAGATCGTCGAGCGAGGTGATTTTGCTGGTGGCGTGGCGGGCAAGGGCGAGGGGAAGTTCGTCGCGCGCGATGCCCGCGCCGTCGTCGCTCACCTTGAGCAGTTGCGTGCCGCCCGCGGCCAGATGCACGGTGATGTTGTTCGCACCGGCATCCAGACTGTTTTCCAGCAATTCTTTCAGCGCGGAGGCGGGACGCTCGACGACTTCGCCGGCGGCGATCTGATTAATCAGCAGATCGGGCAGAACGCGAATGCTGCCGAGAGTGCTGATGGCGCCCAAGTTATGTATGGCTGACATAGTTAATTATAGGCAGGACGCACTCGCGGCGTCGCGTCGCGCCGACCCGCGCGCAGCGAGAGCCGACAAACGGTATATTATATAAGTATTTGTTTTTAAACAATTATTCTGATTTTATGTCGGCATCACGGATGACCTTGCCCCAGCGTGCGAATTCGGCTTTGACAAATGCTGCGTGTTTTTCCGGCGTGTTGAGTGTGCTCTGGTCGATGCCTTGTTTCAGCATACGGTCTTTCAATTGCGGTGAGGCCAATACTTTGGTGACGTCGGTGTGGATGCGCGCGATCACGTCGCGCGGCGTGGCGGCGGGCAGATACAGGCCGTTCCAGGTGGCCGTGTCAAAGCCGGGAATCGACTCGGCGACTGCGGGAAACTCCGGCGCGAGCGGCGAGCGTTGCGGACTGCTGATGGCGATGGCGCGCAGCTTGCCGGCTTGCACGTGCGGAATCGCCACCGGGAAATTCACGAACATATAGGGAATCTGTCCGCCGAGCAGATCAGTGACGCCGGGGTTCTCGCCCTTGTACGGCACGTGGGTGACGCGCACGCCGAGCGAACTGTTCAACAACTCGCCCGCCATGTGCGGTGT
This sequence comes from Nitrosomonadales bacterium, assembly GCA_009885185.1. Next base: position 2,778 of record VFLF01000335.1, read on the forward strand.
GGAGCCGATGCCGCCGGAACCGAACGACAGGTTTTTCTCGTTGGCTTTGACGAACGCGGCGAACTCACGAAATGTTTTCGGCGGTAGCGACGGATGGATCACCAAGAGTTGCGGCGTGGAGCCGACCACGGAGACCGTGGCGAAGTCCCTGATCGAGTCATACGCCACTTTCTTGATGAGCAAGGGCGCGACCACGATGCTGGTTTGCGGCGACACCAGCAGCGTGTAGCCGTCGGGCGCGGCCTTGGCCACTATCTCCGCGCCGATCATGCCGCTGGCGCCGGGGCGGTTATCGACCACCACCTGCTGGCCCCATGCCTTGCTTAACTCCATCGCCAGCAGCCGCGCGGTCACGTCGGTAGCGCCGCCGGCGGCAAAGCCGACGACGATGCGCGCGGAGCGCGAGGGGAAATTCTGCGCTGTGGCAACGTTGGCAAGCAGCAGCATGGCTAGCACGGCAGTGAAAGGGCTGATTTTCAAGTGGTGCTCCATTCGTAGTTTGGACGGTCGATCATAGCATCGCGCAAGATGCGCATTAAATGAATAACAGTTAAAATTGCCGCTATGCAACAATCCGGGACAACCAGGAAAAAATAATGAAGTTCGGCATTCCCGCGGAAACGCGGCCCCTCGAAAAACGCGTCGCGGCCTCGCCCGAAACCATCGGCAAACTCACCAAGGCAGGACACCACCAAGTCATTGTGCAATCGGGCGCGGGCATCGCCGCCAGCATTCCCGATGAGCAATATGTCGCGGCGGGTGCAACCATCGTTGCAAATGCGAGTGAGGTTTACGCGCAGACCGATATCGTGCTCAAGGTGCGCGGCCCCGATGCAGGCGAACTCGCATTGCTCAAGCCAGGCCAAACACTGATCGGCCTGCTCAATCCGCACAACAAGGACGGCCTCGCATCAATCGCCAAAACCGGCGTCAATGCGTTCTCGATGGAGGCGCTGCCGCGCATCTCACGCGCGCAGAGCATGGACGTGTTGTCGTCGCAGGCCAATATCGGCGGCTACAAAGCGGTGCTGATGGCGGCCAACACCTACGGCAAAATGATGCCGATGCTGATGACGGCGGCGGGCACGGTCAAGGCGGCGCGCGTCATCATCATGGGCGTGGGTGTGGCGGGCCTGCAGGCAATCGCCACCGCCAAGCGTCTGGGCGCGGTGGTGGAAGCCACCGACGTGCGGCCTGAAACCAAAGAGCAGGTCGAATCATTGGGCGCGAAATTCATCGATGTGCCGCTGACCGATGCCGAAAAGGAACTCGCCAAGGGGCAGGGCGGCTACGCGCGCGACATGGGCGACGATTACAAAAAGCGCCAGTCCGCGCTGGTGGCCGAGCGTATCAAGCAGGCCGACATCGTGATCACCACCGCGCTGATTCCGGGCCGTGCCGCGCCGGTGCTGGTGACCGAAGACATGGTGAAATCGATGAAGCCCGGCTCGGTGATCGTCGATATGGCGGTGGAGCAGGGCGGCAACTGCCCGCTGTCGGAACTCGACAAAACCGTCACCAAACACGGCGTGCATCTGATCGGCGTGGCGAATATTCCCGCGCTGGTGGCGGCTGATTCCAGCGCGCTGTACGCACGCAACCTGTTCAACTTCCTCGGTCTGATGCTGGATGCCAAGACCGGAGAATTCAAAATCAACCGCGAAGATGAAATCATCGCCGGCACGCTGGTGTGTGCGGGCGGTGAGGTTTTAAAACGGTGAGCGGGTGAATAAGTGAGCGAGTGAACGGGTGCCCCCACCCCCCAAGTGTTCCCTTGCCTCCCCCGCAAGCGGAGGAGGGAGCAGATCGCGGAGGGGTTACCCGTTCACTCGTTCACCCGTTCACTCATTCACGCCTTTAAGGACGCAAGCAATGACCGTAGACCCGCTAATCACAAACCTGATGGTATTCGTGCTGGCGATATTCGTCGGCTATCACGTGGTGTGGAACGTCACCCCCGCGCTGCATACGCCGCTGATGTCGGTGACCAATGCCATATC
>VFLF01000395.1 GCA_009885185.1 Nitrosomonadales bacterium
GAATTCTTTAGTGCCATGAGCGATTTTTCATGGGGACATGTCTCAATTTAGTACAACATTGCAGCGCGTTCATGCACGGCAAATAATACGAACTACGCGCGATGCTCCATCGCCGCCAGCGTGCGCGATTCACGTTGTTTGATCGCTTCATAACGCGCAATCAGTTTGCGCGCGCGCACGATGATCGGGATGTCGATCATTTTGCCGTCGAGCGACCATGAGCCGCGGCCTGATGCTGCCGCCTCGCCGTCGAGTTTGATGACTTTGCGCGCGTATTCGACTTCCGCTTCGCTGGGTGTGTATTCCTGATTGACGATGGTGACTTGCCCCGGATGAATGCAGCCCGCGCCCATGAAGCCGAAGTCGCGCGAGCGGCGCACCATTCTGCGAAACACGTCCCAGTCGCCAAATCCGGCGATGCTGTCGATGAAACCGAGTGGCACGATGCCGACGGTGTTGGCGGCGAAGATCATTTGCTGCTTGGGGTAGAACAGCGCTTCGCCGGTGGGCTGCATGTTGTTGTCGAGCGCGAAGTCTTCGCCGCCGATGTTGCAGGCGACGATGCGCGGTGAGGCGCGCACGATGTCGCGTATCTGGAAAAACGCGTCGCTGGTTTCGATCATGGTGATGAACTTGGTGTGGCCCACCGTCATGCCGCGTTTTTCTTCGAGTTCGGTGACAAGTTCATCGAGCAACTGGATGTGCGACACGCCCGCCACCTTGGTGCAGGCCAGCGCATTGACGTCGGGACAGATCGAATGTTCGAGATCGCGCACCGCCTGCGACAGTGGCTGGTTAAAGCGCACCACCACGTCGGCGCCACCGCGGCGCACGCGGGCGGCGGCTTTCTCGACCAGCTTGCGCGCGCCGGCTTTTTCGGCGGGCGGCACGCTATCCTCGAGATCCAGTTGAATCACGTCGGCACCGCGCGTGTGCGCTTTATCGACGTATTTTTCGACGTTCACCGGGCAATACATCAGCGAGCGCCAGACGGGCAGGTCACGGTTCATGATGGGATTCCTGTCAATGAAAAAAGGTTATTTCTTGCGCTGCGGCCCGGCATAAATCACATCGTCCTCGGTGAGTGATTGTATCTCTGCCTCACTCAGTCCCAGCCCGCCGAGGATCTCGTGGTTGTGTTCGCCGAGCTTCGGCGCGCGTCTGCGGATCGCGCCGGGCGTGCCGGACATTTTCGGCACCACGCTGTGCATCGGGATCATGCCCATCTCGTCGTCGGGGTATTCGGCGACGATTTCGCGCGCCAGCACGTGCGGGTCCTGCACGAATTGCGCGATGTCGTAGACCGGGCCGACGGTGACTTCGTGTTTGTCGAAGAACACCATGTTTTCGGCCTGGGTCATTTTGCCGATGAAGTCACCTACAATGGCGTCCAGCTCGGCGGCGTGTTTCACGCGCTCGGCGTTGGTTTGATAGCGCGGATTGTCGAGTAACTCCGAGCGGCCGATCACGCGAAACAGGCGTTCGGTCATCGCCTGCGTGGATGCCGACATGCTCACCCACTTATCGTCCTTGGTGCGATACACGTTGCGCGGCGCGGCGGTGGTGGAGCGGCTGCCGGTACGCTCACGCAGTTTGCCGCCGGCTTTGTAACTGGCGGCCTGCGGCCCCATGAAGGTGAACAAGGGTTCCAGCAGCGACAGGTCGATCACTTGCCCCGCTCCGCCGCTGACTTCGACATGACGCAGCGCCGTCATTACCGCAAACGCGCCGTAAGTGCCCGCCGTGCAATCCGCTAACTGATTCGGCGGCAACACCGGCTCGCGGTCGGCAAAGCCGTTTAACGCGGCAAAGCCCGACATGCCTTCGGCCAGCGTGCCGAAACCCGGCTTGTGTTTATACGGCCCGGTTTGCCCCCAGCCGGTGACGCGCACGATCACCAGCTTGGGGTTGCGCGCGTGCAGCACGTCCGGCCCCAAGCCCATTTTTTCCAGCGTGCCGGGACGGAAGTTTTCAATGAACACCTGCGCGCTGTCCACCAGCCGCAGCAGCAGATCCTTCGCTTCGGGTTTGCGCAGATTCAGGCACACGCTTTTTTTGTTGCGCGCGTAGACCTTCCAGTTGGCCGCGATGCCGCCCACCAGCCAGTCGCGCAGCGCGTCGCCTTCCGGCGTCTCGACCTTGACCACTTCCGCGCCGAAATCTGCCAGCAGCAGACTCACCATATTGCCCGCCACCACGCGCGACAGGTCGAGCACGCGCACGCCGTCGAGCGGGCAGCGGGCGTCGCGGGCAAATTGTTTTTGCGGGATTCCCGGCAGATCGATCATGTGACGAATGCTGCTTGCGGCGCCCGCTGCGTCACATATTGCTGTTACTAATCTGTTTTTCGATCAGACGCACTTCGTTCTTGAGCAGCGCGGCGATCTCGATGACGCGCTTTTCGGTCATGCGGCTGGAGATGCTCGACACCGACAGCGCGGCGAAGGCGGTGGCGGATTGATTGCGTATGGCGTGGCCCACCGAGCGCACGCCGGCGAGCGTGGGCGCTTCGCGCATGGAGTAGCCGAGCTTTTGCGCCTTTCGTGCCTGCGTCAGCAGAGTGGCGCCGGCAACGCCGTACTCTTCGTAGCGCGACTGGTTATTGGCGATGATGGCCTGAATTTCCTCGTCAGGCAGCACCGCGACGATGGCGAGACTGCCGGTGCCGACGCCGAGCGGACGGCGCATGCCGATATCCAGCGTGAACGTCTTGATCGGGAACGTGCCCTCGTGACGGTCTATGCACACCGCGTCCAGCCCGCTGCGCTGGGTGAGAAACACCGTGTCACCGGTCGCTTCGGCAATACGCGCCATGCCGGGATGCGCAAGCTCACGCAAATTAAAGCGTGGCGCGGCGGTGAGGCCCAGCTCGAACGCCATCGAGCCGAGATAATAGCGATGCGTGTCGGTATCCTGTTGCACCATGCCCTCGTGCGCCAGGCATTTCAGCATGCGGTGCACGGTGGGTCGTTGCAGACTGGTGCGCGTGGCGAGATCCAGCAGGCGGGATCCGGTGCGGTTGTGCGCGGCGATCTCGCGCAACAGCAGCAGCGCGCGTTCTATACTTTGGGTGCCGGTCAGGCGGCCCGGCTCGTCGGAAGATTTTCTGGGCATGATGGAAGGGATGTCAGTGGGTGAATCGGCAGGGTGTTCGTGGCGAGCGCCGGCGAGTTCGGGTAGTGGGTCGAGTCGTTCTATTCGAGTCCGAACTGTGCCAGCCCATTCTTGAGTCCACGATTATAACGCCAACTGATAAAATAACGCTATTCGACCCGCCTGAAAGCCGTTTTTCATAGAGAAACGCCGTCAGTCCGCGAATTGGACAACTTTTCTTATCGCAGTTGATGCATGTTCACCCCTCCCTACATACCACATGGAGCAACCACATCATGACCGATTTATCCACAGGCAATGCCACCCAACGAGCCTCGGCGGGCGCGCGCTTTCGCGCCGCCGTGGCGGCCGAGAAGCCGCTGCAAATCGCCGGCACCATCAACGCCTACGCCGCGCGCATGGCCGAGCGCACCGGCTTCAAGGCGATTTATCTGTCCGGCGGCGGTGTTGCCGCCGGCTCACTGGGATTGCCCGATCTGGGCATCAGCTCGCTCGACGACGTGCTGACCGACATCCGGCGTATCACCGATGTGTGTTCGCTGCCGCTGCTCGTGGACGTGGACACCGGCTGGGGCGGCGCTTTTAATATCGCGCGCACGGTGAAGTCGCTGATCAAATTTGGCGCGGGCGCCATGCACATCGAGGATCAGGTGCAGCAAAAGCGCTGCGGCCACCGTCCGAACAAGGAAATCGTCAGCAAGGAAGAAATGGTCGATCGCATCAAGGCCGCGGTCGATGCCAAGACCGACAGCAACTTCGTGGTGATGGCGCGTACCGATTCGCTGGCGGTGGAGGGTTTGCAGGCGGCGGTGGATCGCGCCTGCGCCTGCGTGGAGGCCGGCGCGGACATGATTTTCCCGGAGGCGATTACCGAACTGTCGATGTACAAACAGTTCGCCGCCGCGGTGAAAGTGCCCATCCTCGCCAATATCACCGAGTTCGGCAAGACGCCGTTGTTCTCGACGCAGGAGCTGGCGAGCGCCGACGTGGCGATGGCGCTGTATCCGCTGTCTGGCTGGCGCGCGGCGAACGCGGCAACGCTCAAGGTATTTCAGGCGCTGCGCAAGGATGGTCACCAGAAAAACGTCGTCGATACCATGCAGACGCGCGACGATTTGTATGACTACCTCGACTACCACGCGTTCGAAAGCAAGCTCGACACCTTGTTTGCCTCGGGCAAGAAAAAGTAATCCGGCGCACGAGACACCCGATGAACGACAAAAAATGGATGTGCATCCTGTGCGGCTTTATCTACGAGGAGGCGCTGGGTATTCCCGACGAAGGCATCGCGCCGGGAACGCGCTGGGAGGATGTTCCCGACAGTTGGACCTGCCCGCACTGCTCCGCCACCAAGGTGGATTTTGAAATGGTGGTGGTGCAGGTGTAGTAAACGAAGATTATGTAACTATTTGTTTTTATTGAATTTTCAGGAAGACCACTGTATTAGCGCCGGCTCAATGCGACGCGCGGCGATGTAGTACAAAACCGCGCCGGGCGATACCTGTGCGTCCATGGACGCGTTCGGATGCAGGCCTTCGCCGTAGATGTCGTCGGCCATGGCGATCAGCGTCGCGTTGTGTTTTTCCTTCAGCATGGTGAGCAGATGTCCGTAGCGGGCCGCTGGCGCGTTGGCGGGCACGCGCATACTAAAATGGTTTTGCCCGCCGACCACCGACATCAGATCGCGATGCACGCGCGACGAACCGGGGTCGAGCGCCGCCCGCGCCATGATTTCGATGGACAACGACACCATCACTTCCGCGTGCGGGCAATGTGCGGACAGCAGGTTGGCGAAAGACTGTTGCTCGAAGTGCGCCACCACATGCGCGGTCTTGTTCAGCGAAGCCGCGGCGAGCGCCGCCGCCAGCGTATCGTTATCGTCATGCCCGAGCACGATGATGACGGCGGCGCCCGCCGAACCGGCGCGCCGGTGCAGACCGGTTTCACTTAACGCTTTATCGCGCACGAACTTGACCGTATCGGGCATCGGGTTTTCGATTTCCTTGGTGGTGCATAACACGATTTCGCGTCTGCCCGAACCGGTGTCCGCGACGATTTCCTCGACCATGCGCCGCGTGCGCAAGCCCTGCCACCCCAGGATGACGATATGATTTTCGAGATCGGAATAATCGGCTTCTCCGCGCATACGTTTTCTCCAACGGTCGGCAAGGAACTGCAAAAATTTGGCGATGGATACGGTAAACAGCATGATGCCGCCGGGCATGATCCAGAGCGTCGTGAACAAACGCCCGCCCGGCGTCTTGGGCACGATATCGCCATACCCGATGGTCGTCGACGTCGTTATGTAGTAATACCAGAATGCGATGCCTTCCGTGATTTCACCGGTCTCGAACACGCGCAGCCCCGCGTAGGCGATCAGCACATGCAGCGCGACCAGCATCAGCAGCGCATCCCAGGTCATGCGCGCAAGGTGCGAGTAGAGCGTCTTGAAAACGCGGATAGTGAGCAGTGTGTGCATGGCGATTCGCATGTTAGCCTGAGTTGATCTGTTTCGCCATGCACCATGCGCAGCCAAGCTGGGCGTGACCTCGAAAAACCCTTGTAAATCCGTGATTTCCGATTGGTTGGCGGGTGACGGTACGGTAAAATGGACACCCCATTCACCGCCGCTGCCATGCAACTTTACGCCATAGGATTGAATCACCAGACGGCTCCGCTGAACGTGCGCGAGCAGGTGGTGTTTCACGCCGAACGTTTGGTGGGCGCGTTGAATGATCTGGTGGCGCGCCGCCCGGTGCAGGAAGCGGCGATCGTGTCCACCTGCAATCGCACGGAAATTTATTGCCACGCCGAGGCGCCGCACGCCGCCGTGGAGTGGATGGCGGCATACCACCAGTTAAAGCCGCAGCAGATCGAACCGTATCTGTACACGCTGCCGCGGGAACAGGCGGTCAAGCACGCTTTTCGCGTGGCCAGCGGCCTGGATTCCATGGTGGTGGGCGAGCCGCAGATTCTCGGTCAGTTTAAGCAAGCGGTGCGTGCCGCCGAAACCGCTGGCACGCTAGGCTTGCACCTCAACAAACTGTTTCAGCGCACTTTCGCGGTGGCGAAAAGCGTGCGCAGCGAAACCGACATTGGCGCCAGCACGGTGTCGATGGCTTCCGCCGCCGTGCATCTGGCCGAGCGCATCTACCCGAGCATCGCCGAGCAGGCCATTCTGTTTATCGGCGCGGGTGAAATGGTCGATCTGTGCGCGGCCCACTTTGCCGCGCATCATCCCAGGCGCCTCACTTTCGCCAATCGTACCGATGCGCGCGCGCAGCATCTGGCGGACCGGTTTCTCGGGCGGGTGATTTCGCTGAACGATGTGCCAGCGCAACTCGCGTTGCACGATATCGTGGTGTGCTGCACCGCGAGTCCGCTGCCGATCATCGGCAAAGGGATCGTCGAAAGCGCGCTGTCAGCACGCAAACACCGGCCGATGATGATGTTTGATCTGGCGGTGCCGCGCGATATCGAGGGCGAAGTCGGCAAGCTGGACGATGTGTTTTTGTATACGGTGGATGATCTGGGCAAAATCGCCGGCGCGGGACTCGCGCAGCGCCAGAATGCGGTAGAGGAGGCCGAAGTCATCATCGAAAACCAGGTGACGGAGTTCATGCACTGGCTGGGTAGTCGCGAGTTGGTGCCCACGATCCGTGCGCTGCGCGACACCGCCGAGCGATCTCGCCGCAACGAAGTCGAACGCGCGCTGCGTAAACTCAATACCGGCGAAGACCCCCAGCGCGTGATCGAGGCCATGTCGCAGGCGTTGACCAACAAGCTGATACATCCGCCGACGCACGCGCTGAATCACGCAAGCGAGGCCGAGCGCAAGGAACTCGCGGCGATGTTGACCCGCTTGTATCAGATTCCGCGGCAGGATTAAGGCATTGCAATGAAACCCAGCATCACCGCGAAACTCGCGCAACTCTCCCGGCGGCTTGAAGAAATCAACCGCATGTTGAGTTCGGAGAGCGTCACCGACAACATGGACAACTACCGCAAGATCACGCGCGAAAGCGCGGAGATCGAGCCGGTGGTGGCGCTGTTTCGCGAATATGAAAAAAGCGAAGGTGATTTGAAGGCGGCCGAGGAAATGGCGGCTGACCCTTCCATGCGCGAATTCGCCGAGGCTGAAAAAACCGAGATTCACGCGAAGCTCGAAGGCCTCGAAAAAGACCTGCAAAAACAATTGCTGCCGAAAGACCCCAACGACGATAACAATATTTTTCTGGAGGTGCGCGCGGGCACCGGTGGCGACGAAGCGGCGTTGTTCGCGGGCGAGTTGTTTCGCATGTATTGCCGCTACGCCGAGCGCAACCGCTGGCAGGTCGAAATCATGTCGCAAAGCCCGTCCGATCTGGGCGGCTACCGGGAGGTGATCGCGAAAATTATCGGTCGCGGCGCGTATTCAAAATTGAAGTTCGAGTCCGGCGCGCATCGCGTGCAGCGCGTGCCCGTCACCGAAACGCAGGGGCGCGTGCATACCTCCGCCTGCACCGTGGCGATCCTGGCGGAAGTCGCCGACGTGAGCGATGTGGTGCTGAATCCGGCGGACTTGAAAATCGACACCTTTCGCGCCTCGGGCGCGGGCGGCCAGCACATCAACAAAACCGATTCCGCGATCCGCATCACGCATTTGCCCACCGGCACCGTGGTCGAGTGCCAGGATGATCGTTCGCAGCACAAGAACCGCGCTCGCGCGATGTCGGTGCTCGCCGCGCGCATCAAGGACAAACAGGTGCGCGAACAGAATTCAAAAATCGCCGCCGAGCGCAAATCGCTGGTGGGCAGCGGCGACCGCTCCGAGCGCATCCGCACCTACAACTTTCCGCAGGGGCGCATGACCGATCATCGGATCAACCTCACCCTCTATAAACTCGCGCAGATCATGGACGGTGACATCGATGATGTGACCGGCGCGCTGGTCGCCGAGCATCAGGCGGAGCAACTGGCGCAGTTGGCCGAAGAGATGGCACCGGCGTAATCACGCCGTTACGCTGCCGTGTAACGCCAGGTAATCATGGCCGCCGTTTACGCACTGCTCGCCGCGGTCTTGTTCGCCGCCGCGCTGGTCACCACGCAGTTTGGTCTGCGTCACATGGACGGGCTGGCCGGCGCGAAAGTCAGCGTGCCTTCGGCAGCAGTGTTGCTGTGGGTGTCGCTGCCGCTGCACGGCGGACTGGATGGGTGGCATATGCAGGGCGCAAGCATTTTTCTAGCGCTCGGACTGTTTTTTCCGGTAGCAGTAACGCTACTCGCGTACGAGGCCAACCGCCGCATGGGGCCGACCATCGCCGGCGCCATCGGCAGCACCGCACCCTTGTTTGCCGTGCTGGGCGCGGTGGTGTTTCTCGGCGAGACGCTGGGCTTGACGCAGATCGCCGCCACGCTGGCGATCGTGGCAGGGTCCATTGTGCTGGTGTGGCGCGGTGGGTCGGGCGGTGCGAGCGACGGGGCATCACAAGGCGCGGCATTCGTGTCATGGGTGGCATGGTTCGCGGCGGCGCTGCGCGCGCTGGCACAAGTCATCGCCAAGGCCGGGTTGCTGCTGTGGCCCAATCCCTACGCGGCTATCCTGCTGGGTTATGCGGTATCGGCATCGGTGATCTGGATTATTGCCGCGTTCAGCCGCCGTCCGGCGTCGCGCGTCTACACGCGACGCGGTATCGTCTGGTTTGTGCTGACCGGGTTGTTTAACTGCGCCGCCGTGCTCGCACTCTACACCGCGCTCGGCCAAGGCGCGGTGAACATTGTGTCGCCGATCGCGGCCAGTTATCCGCTGTTCACCTTGGTGCTCAATGCGATTATTCTGCGCGAAGAGCGTTTGAGCACAAGATTGATCGCTGGTGTTGCGCTGATGGTGGGTGGTATCACGGCTTTACTGGCGGCACAAAATAATGTTTAAAAACATGTGCTTATGACGATTATCCAAGCGCTATTGCATGGCAGCGGCCTCGACGCTGTGGATGCGCGAGTGTTATTGCGCGCGGTGCTCGGCGTGGATGATGTCTACCTTATCGTGCACGGCAACGACACCGTGAGCGCACAACACGAAGCGCAATTTCGCGCGCTCGCCGCGCGGCGGCTGGCGGGCGAACCGGTGGCGTATCTCGTTGGCGAGCGCGAGTTTTACGGGCACGTGTTCAAGGTGACGCCCGCCGTGCTGATTCCGCGTCCGGAGACCGAGTTGCTGGTTGAGCTGGCGTTACAGCACAAACCTGCGCGCGTGCTCGATCTCGGCACCGGCAGCGGTTGTATCGCGATCTCTATCGCACTCGCACGGCCCGATGCGCGCGTGACCGCGCTTGATCGCTCGGAGGCCGCACTTGCTGTTGCGCGCGAGAATGTCGAAAAGTTAAACACGCGCCATGTCGACTTGCGCATCGGCAACTGGTTCGACGCCGTGCCGGGAGAAACCTTTGAGGTGATCGTCGCGAATCCGCCCTACGTGGCGCAAGGCGACGCGCATCTTGCGCAAGGCGATTTGCGCTTCGAGCCGGCTTGCGCGTTGGCGTCGGGCACGGACGGTCTCGATGATATCCGGCGCATCGTCGCCGGCGCGCGCGCGCATCTCACGCCCGGCGGCTGGTTGCTATTCGAGCATGGCTACGATCAAGCGCCGCGCTGCCGCGAGCTGCTGCGGCAAGCCGGGTTGGTTGAGGTGCAATCGTGGCGTGATCTGGCCGGCATCGAGCGCGTCAGCGGCGCCAGCGCTCCGCCGTTATAATCCGTTTGACACGATAGGGAGGCTGCAATGTTTCGATTCGCGCTTATCATCGGTATCGCGCTGTTCGCGGCGCACACCGTGCAGGCACAGACTGCTTCGACAAGCTCAGGACAGGCTTATCCCAATCGCACCATCCGCGTGATCGTGACGTTTCCGCCGGGAGGCGCCACTGACATCCTTGGGCGCATGACTGCGCAAAAGCTCAACGAGCGTTTCAGCCAGCCGGTGGTGGTGGAGAACCGCGTCGGCGGCGGCGGCAACATCGGCGCGGAATTCGTGGCGCGCGCTGAACCCGACGGTTACACCCTGCTCATCGGCGGCGTGCCGCAGGCCATCAGCATGAGCTTGTTCAACAAGCTCAACTACGATTTCGCTCGCGATCTCGCGCCGGTGGTCAACCTCGCGGTGTTTCCGAGCATGATTATTGTGCACCCGTCGCTGCCGGTGAAATCAATCCGCGAACTGATCGCGCTGGCGAAGGCGCGTCCGGGACAGCTTAATTACGGCGGCACGCACGCTTCGCCCAATCATCTGGCGATGGAGTTGCTCAACAGTCAGGCGGGCGTAAAGATCGTGCTGATTTCGTACAAGGGCACCGGGCAGATCGTCAGCGATCTGGTGGCGGGCCACGTGCAGATCGCCTCGATGGGCTTTCCCGCCGCGCTGCCGATGGTCAAGGCGGGGAGGCTGCGCGCGCTTGCGGTCACCAGCGCGCAGCGCTCGGCGTTGCTGCCGGAGGTACCCACCGTCGGCGAAACCGGCCTGCCCGGCTACGATGTCACCTCCTGGTACGGCTTGTTCGCGCCGGCGGGCATCGCCGAACCCATCGTGACGCGTCTTTATACCGAACTCGCGGCGCACTTCAAGTCGCCCGACGTTGCCAAGCGGCTGTCGGCGCTGGGCGCGGAAGCGTCAGTCAAGACGGCGGCGGAAACCGCCGCGTTTCTGCGCGAAGACATCAAGAGGTGGGCGGCGGTGGTCAAGGCGTCGGGAGCGAAGGCGGAGTGACACCGCAGGCATTACGCTTGACGCGATGCACCGCAGACCGGTAAAATAATACCCGATTAAACTTGTCAAGTAATAGTTTCAATAAGGAAATTGCCATGAGTATTCAAGACGATATCAAAGCCCAGATCACCAAGAACAGGGTCATGCTGTACATGAAGGGCTCGCCGGATTTTCCGCAGTGCGGTTTTTCGGCCAACGCCATCAACATTTTGCGCGAGTGTGGCGTCACGGAAATTGCCTCCTGCAACGTGCTGGAAAACCCGGAAATCCGCCAGGGCATTAAGGAGTTTTCCCAGTGGCCGACGATTCCGCAGTTGTACGTGAACGGCGAGTTCGTTGGCGGCTCGGACATCGTGACCGAGATGTATCAAAGCGGCGAACTGCAAAAAATATTAAAGTAACCGCGCGCAATTTACGCACCCAATAAAAAAGCCATGCTCAGCATGGCTTTTTTGTTTGAGCCCGCGCGCTACCGCGATTTGGGCGTGGTCGCGCCGCCTGCTTCCTTCCAGGTATCGAATCCTCCCGCAATCAGGCGCGCCTTGTAGCCTTGCTTGGTGAGGTAATCCACCGACGCGTTGCTGATGCTGCGGCCGTGCGCGCAGAACAAAAGTATCTCTTTGTCCTTGGGCAGCGTGCCGCTCCATTCGGCGATCTTGTCCGGATCAAGGCGCCGCGCGGCGGGCATGGTGAGCGTGTCCTTGTCGTAATCGGAGTTACGCCGCAGGTCGAGGATGGTCACGCCGTCGGGGCGTTCGAGCGTTTTCCTCATGTCCGCGTGCGAGATCACGCGGTCGGTGGAGGGTTGTTTCGCGGCTGCCGCGTCGGCTGCCTGAACTGCCGGTGCGAGCGCGAGCGATGTGGAAAGTGACAACAGGAGCGCGAACAGTTTTTTCATCACGGTTTCCTTCCGGAAAGAGGGTTATCGGATGCCCAGCGCGTATTGTAGGATCAACACCAAAGCAATGACAAACAGCAGCCGCAGCAACCAGCGCCGGTAGCTGGCGGCGTCGATGCGGTCGCGCATGCGGATGCCGGCCACGGCGGCGAATGTGGCAATCACCACGAACGGCAGCGTCATCGCCCATTGGATCCACGTCACGCCGCCTTCCGCGGTCAGTATCACCATCTGTGTGGGTTTGCCCACTGTGAAACACAGGTTTAGCACCTGTACGAACACCATGCGATCCACGTTCAGTGAAAACATGTACATCAGCAGCGGCGGCGCCGCGATATTGGCCGTGCCTTCCGACAATCCCGCGATCAGCGCAAAACCCACGCCCGACGTCACGCGGTGGCGCGCCACAAACGCCCATTCCACGCGGCCCAAGTGATCGAGGTACAGATACAGCACGATCACCCCCGCCAGCAGCAGAGCAAACGGGAACGCGGGATAGGCCACGAAAAGCCGCGCGCCGATCGCCGCGCCGACAAACATGCACAGCGGCATGAACCAGTAGCGCCGCAGCGTCGGCAAAAACTGCCCGGTCATGGCGATGTTGGTGACCGTGGTGGCGACACACGGCAGCAGAACCACGATGACGGCGGTGCGCATATCGGTGACCGCCGCTATCATCGGCGTGGCCACCATCGGGAAACCCACGCCCAGCGTGCCCTGCACCAAGCCAGCCAAGGCGAGCACAACGGCGATCCAGACGATGAGGTAAACGGGCAGTGATTCGAAGCCAGGCATGGCATGTTAACCGCGCAAAAGGGCATTGTAGCGGCTCAGGCGCTATGCACCGAACATGTTGTAAGTATATGTTTATAAATAATATTTAACGGTGTTGCCGCACTTGACCGCTTTATTTTTCCGCAGTTGTTCGCGTATAATCAAAAACGTCCTATCCGTGTGTTCGCCTCGCTCCAGTTCGAGTCAGCTTGGCTATCAATGCAGCGCGCACCCGTCCCGCTAATTTTTCCGAGGGTTTCAGCATGAATACCATGACCGATAGCAAAATGCTCGCCAAACAAGCCATTGCCGCGAACGGCAAGGTGCGCATGACACCCAGCGAAGCGTTTGTCGAAACGCTGGTGGCGCAAGGCGTGAAGGACACCTTCGGCATTGTCGGCTCGGCGTACATGGATGCGCATGATTTGTTTCCACTGGCGGGCATCCGCTTTTTGTCGGTGGCGCACGAGCAGAATGCCGCACACATGGCCGATGGTTATTCACGCGTTACCGGCAAGCACGGCGTGTGCATCGCGCAAAACGGTCCCGGCATTACCAATTTCGTCACCGGCATCGCCGCCGCTTATTGGGCCCATTCGCCGGTGGTGGCGATCACGCCCGAATCCGGCAGCATGAGCATGGGCCTTGGCGGCTTTCAGGAAACCGAGCAGATGCCGATTTTCTCCAAAATCACCAAATGGCAGGTGCATGTGAATTCGCCCATGCGTATCGCTGAATTGACCGGTCGCGCATTCGACTACGCCATGGCCGAGCGCGGCCCGGTTCAGGTGAACATACCGCGCGATTATTTTTATGGCGAAGGCGAGTTCGAGATACCGCAACCGCAGCGCATCGAGCGCTCGGCGGGCGGCCCGGAGTCGCTGGACGCGGCGGCCAAGCTGCTGGCGAAGGCAAAATTCCCGGTGATCCTCGCCGGCGGCGGCGTGATCATGGCCAACGGCGGCAAGGAATGCCAGGCGCTCGCCGAATATCTCACCGCGCCGGTGGTGAATTCGTATCTGCACAACGATTCCTTCCCGGCGAATCATCCGCTGTGCTGCGGGCCGCTGGGTTATCAAGGCTCCAAGGCGGCAATGAAAATCATCTCCCGCGCCGACGTGGTGCTGGCGCTGGGTTCGCGGCTGGGGCCGTTCGGCACGCTGCCGCAACACGGCCTGGATTACTGGCCCAAGAACGCGAAAATCATTCAGGTCGATTGCGATCCGCGCATGATTAACCTGGTCAAGCGCATTTCCATCGGCATTTGCGGTGATGCGCGTCAGGCGGCCATCGAACTGCTCGCGCGGCTCAAGGCGCAAACCAAACTCACGCCCAACAAAGTACGGCTCGCCGAAGTCAAAATCGAAAAAGCCGCGTGGGCGGAAGAACTTGCCAAATGGCCCTCGCCCAATGAAAAAGGCCGCATCGGCCCGCGGCAGGCGCTGGCCGCACTGGCGCGCGCGATGCCGAAAAACGCCATGGTCGCCACCGACATCGGCAATGTGTGCTCGGTCGCCAACAGCTATCTGCACTTTGA
>VFLF01000601.1 GCA_009885185.1 Nitrosomonadales bacterium
AACCACCCTTCTACGGCGCGCCGGTGTGGGCCACACTCTCCAATACGCAGGGCGGGCCGGTGCACGATGCGCAATCGCGCATCATCGATGCCTACGGAGCACCGATCCCGCGCTTATACGCCGCCGGCGAACTCGGCAGCGCGTTTGGGCATCTGTACCTCTCGGGCGGCAACATTGCTGAATGTTTCGTCACCGGACGCATCGCCGGCGCCCACGTCACGCAGCTCACTTGAGCGCCACCTTGACCGAATGGATAACGCAGACGATCATCTCGTATCATGATGCGACATCTGCTTTATTCACTGGGATCGCTGCTGCGTTGGGGCTTCTACGGCTGCCTCTTGTTCGGCATCTGTGTTTATGTATTCCTGTTGATCTTTTCATGGCACGCGGAGCAACGAGAAACCCAGACAGCCGAGGAGATCGCGCCACCAATGGGCCGCTACGTCAGAGCCTCGGACGTCAATATTTTCGTACAGGAAGCCGGGCCGCCCGATGGCATGGATGTGGTACTGATACCCGGCATCGGTGGCTGGAGCGGCACCTGGCCACAGACCATGGACATGCTTGCGCAAGCGGGCTACCACGTAGTAGCAATTGATCTGCCGCCGTTCGGGTTTTCACAGCGGCCGGAAACCGCGCTCTACAGCAAATTGGACCAGGCCGACCGTATACTCGGCGTAATGGATGCACTCGCCATCCCGCGCGCAATCCTGGTGGCACATTCCACCGGCGGCGGACCTGCCGTCGAGGCGGCCTCGCTGCGTTCAAAGCGCGTGCATGCGCTGGTACTGATCGGTGCAGAACTCGATATAGCCTATGATCGGAGGGGCCGCGGCGTTCCGCAGTTCTTGGTAGAGCGGTTTCTTGCCACGCCCTCAATACGCGACGGAGCGGTGGCGGCGTTTATATCCAATCCACTGTTTACGCGTCATCTGCTGAATTGGTTGAGCAACAAATCGAGTGCCGAAAGCGAAGCATGGGCCGAGTTCTACCGGCAGCCACTAAGAACCAAGGGGACTACCGCCGCGGTCAGTGCATGGTTGCCGGAGTGGGTCGTCAGCACCAAGGACGCTCGCAGTGAAGATCCGACAACTTATCGCAAGCTGAACATACCGATTCATTTAATCTGGGGCGATTACGATAGGGTCGCACCGGTGGGTCAGGCCAGAGCACTGGCACGACTCGCCCCCAACACCACGCTGAAAATTATCTATGGAGCGGGTCATCTTCCGCAGTTGGAAGAAGCCAAGTTCTTTAACGAAATGCTACTGAAGAGCTTGAACGTCATCAAATATGACATCGAGACCAAGGAATCCGCTGAAAAAAGGGAAAGGTCCACGACACCCGCAACAGTAAGTACGGTAGATATCCAAGCTGAATCCAAAGGCGATGCCAAATGATACACAACAGTTTTTATTTTGTATCTTCCGCCTATTGCACGCACAAGCATAGCGCTGTCGCTTGGTCGATTTATTAACGCGCGGCAACGCTATGCAACAATTCCTGTTACCGCCTTTGCGGTCGGCCAGATTTATACTATTCACGTTCTCGTCGTCGGCTTGGACACCGAGGAACACATGCCTGCGCACTGTCGAATTGGCAAAGGCTCGCGCAATCCATTGCGCCAAGCCTCTCATGCCTACAACTCCGGCTTGATGCCCGCCGCCTTGATGATCCTCGCGTAACTGGCAATATCCGATTTGATCGCGGCCGCGAATTGCTCCGCGCTGCCACCGATGGCCTCGTAGCCCAGGCTGTTCAGCCGCTGTTGCACGTCGGCCGCTTTCAACCCTGCGCCGATGATCTGGTTCAGTCGCGCCACGATCTCTCGCGGGATATTCGCTGGCCCCACCACGCCAAACCACGGCTCGAGCACATAGGCCTTTAAACCCGACTCGGCGATGGTGAGGATCGCCGGGGCGCTGGCGGCGCGCTTCGATCCGCACAGCGCCAGCACGTTGAGCCTGCGGCTCGCCACGTGCGGCAGCATCGTCGCCAGATCGGCGAACATCATGTCGATTTGCCCGCTCATTACATCGGTGAGCGCGGGCGCGGTGCCTTTGTACGGCACATGCACGATATCGGCCTTGGCCATGGATTTAAACAACTCCGCAGCCAGGCTCGACATGCTGCCGGTGCCCGACGAACCATATGCGAGCCCCTTGGCGCGCGCGGCGGCGATCAGCTCTGTCACGTTTTTCGCCGGCACGGTGGGATTCACCGCCACCGCGTAGGGTACGTGCGCAACGTTAATCACTGCGGTGAAATCGCGCACCGGATCATAAGGCAGCTTGGCATACAAACTGGGCGCCACCGCCATATTGCTGGAGCCGCCCATCGCCAGGGTGTAGCCGTCACCGGCCGATTTCGCCGCCGCGTCCAGCCCCACCGTGCCCCCGGCGCCACCACGGTTTTCGATAACCACCGCCTGCCCGGCTTGTTCTGTGATTTTCTGCCCCACCATGCGCGCCAGCAAATCATTCGGGCCGCCGGGCGCGAACGGCACGATCAGCTTGATCGGTTTCACCGGATACGATTGCGCCCCCGCACCGGGCGCGAACGCAGCCAAGCTGGTCAACCAAGCTGCGAGCCTCACGCCTGACTTCATTGGGGCGTAATGCCCGCCGCCTTGATGACCTTGGTGTACTTCTCAATGTCACTCGCCACCAGCTTGCTCAACTCCGCAGGCGAATTGCTCCACAGCGGATCGGCACCATTGGTCTCAAATTTTTCTTTCATGTCCGGCGACTTGGCGATCGCCAGCAACTCCGTATTCAAGCGCTTAAGTATCGGCGCGGGCACGCCCTTGGGCGCAAAAAAGCCGAGCCACAATTGCGCATCAAAGCCGGGGAACGATTCCGCCACTGCCGGCACATCGGGCAGCGCGGGGGAACGCTTGGGCGTGCCCACCGCCAGCGGACGCAGCCGCCCTGCTTTTGCCTGCGGCAACACCGCCGGCATGCTGCCAAACAGCGCCTGCACCTGCCCGCCAATAGTCGCGACACCCGCCGGGCCATTGCCGCCGAACGGCACATGCACCACGTCGATGCCTGCCGCCATTTTGAGCATTTCCATCGCGAGCTGCGTGGTGGTGCCGGTGCCGGCCGAGGCGTAATTCATTTTGCCCGGTTGCGATTTCGCCAGCGCGATAAATTCTTTCAGTGAATTCGCTTTCACCGCCGGGTTCACCACCAACAGATACGGCGTTGACGCCACCAGCGTGATCGGCTCG
>VFLF01000831.1 GCA_009885185.1 Nitrosomonadales bacterium
CACACGGTGACATCAAAGTTCGGCACGCCGGATTCGATGACGGTCGGCACATTGGGCAGCTGCTTGGCGCGCTTGGCCGACGACACCGCGAGCGCGCGCATGCGCCCTGATTTGACGAAGGGCAAAACCCCCGGCAGGGTGAAAAAACACGTCTGTATTTGTCCGCCCGCCACATCGGAGAAACCCTGCGCCGAATTTTTGTAGGGCACGTGAATGATATTGATGCCGGTCGCCGCCTTGAAAAGCTCCATGGACAGATGCGGCGTGCCGCCGACACCGTTGGATGAATACTTCCATAGCCCGGCATTGCCCTTGGCCGCGCTGATGAATTCCTGCACGGTCGCAATGCCCAGCGACGGTGTCACGGTGAGCAGGTTGGGCGTCATGGCAAAGGTCGAAATCAGCGTGAAATCTCGAATGTGATGGTACGGCAGCTTCTTGTGAAGCGCCGGGACGATCGATTGACCGATGCCGTAGTTGAAGATGGTGTAGCCGTCTGTTGCGGCTCGTGCCGCGAGTTCAGTGCCAATGATGCCGGCGGCACCCGCGCGGTTATCGACCACCAGCGGCTGCCCCCACGCTTCACTGAATCGCTGTGCGAAGATGCGGCCCATGATGTCGGATGACGAGCCGGCGCCGGATGGCACGATAAGCCGCCCCGGCTTGGAGGGATAATCATCGGCCGCCATGGCTGTGGTTGCCGTCAATACGGTGAGTGCGGCGAACACGGCTACGCAAAGCGACGCTTTGTTGCACTGGATACGGTTCATGTTTGATCCTTCGGATCGGGTTACAACCTGGGTTCCAGCCTGCGCTGGAACGACGACGGTGGCATGGATGCGTGAAACTGTCGAATAAGCCACGTTAAAATAGCATGAGTTCCACCACGAAGGAGTGCAGCCATGCCGGGTAATAGCGTCAACGTAGAACTGTGGAATCTGCGCGTTCCGCTCGATCCGCCGATTCAGGCGCCCAAGGGCTTGACGACGGAAACCTGCCTGTTGCTGGTCTTTCTGTCGGACGACAAGGGCCATCGGGGCATCGGCTATTCGTCCTTCAGGCGACCGGCGGACATGGATCAGGCATCGGCGATTGCCCGCAAACTCGTCACTGAATCAGCGCCCGGCCTGGCGGGTCTGCTCAATGTTGAGCGTCAGGAGGAGGCAACCTGCGAAAGCAGCGCAGCGAGCCGGTGCGCGGCCAGCGCCATCAGTCTGGCCGCCTGGGATCTCGCCGGCAAACAGGCGGGCGTGCCCTGTGCCGATCTGTGGGGACGCCCGACGGGACGCGACCGCCTTGATTGCTATGCGAGCTCTCTGTGGCTGGACAAATCGCCTGCTGAGTTAATAGCCGAGGCAAAGATGCACCGGCAAAACAATTATCGCGCCGTGAAAATGCGGGTCAACCGATCCCTGAAGGACAACCTGGAACGTATCGACGCCGTGCGCCAGGTGTATTCCGAACCGGGCACGGTGGCGCTCGAAACGGGCTCGGATTGGACGGCAGAGATTGCCAACGAGTTTCTCGATGCGTGCAGCGCGAAGCTCATGTGGGTCGAGGATCCCTCTCCCCATGACCAATTACATCTGGTGCGGGATCACCCGCTCAACACAATCGCGGCAGGAGAGAAATCCACCACGGCGCGCGAACTCTACGACCTGTATTCGCGCGGCCGGCTGCGCAAGCTGATCATCGACGTGCAGTACGTCGGCGGACCGGTGCGCTTCCTCGAAGCGGCGAGAATCCTTAACGCAATGGGCGCAACGGTTGGCGGACACCGCTTCTCGCATTACTCCATGCACCTCTTGGCCAGCCTGCCGCGCAGCCTGCCGATCGAGATGCTCGACTGGACCAATCCGGCATTTCATCCACTCGCGAGACCGGACACCTCCGGGCGGTTGCCAGTCGAGGGGCCAGGTTTTCGCATATCGCTCGATCAAGCGGTCATCGACCGGTATGGCGTGAAGCTGGCGCTGTAAGCTGGATTCCTTCCACGTTGCCATGAAAACTCTGACCCGTATTTTGCGCACGGTTATCGTCGGCCTCGCCGTGACCATCGCGGCAGGCTGCGCGCACGCGCAGACGCGGGACGATTACCCCAAGCGTCCAGTACGCTTCATCATCGCGCAGACGCCGGGCGGTGGCGCCGATTTCGTGGGGCGCATCATCGCGGATGCCCTTGGCAAACGTCTCGGCCAGCAGTTCGTGGTCGACAATCGTCCGGGTGCGAGCGGCATCATCGCCGCTGAAATCACGGTGACGGCCCCGCCCGACGGCCATACGCTGCTGCTCGCCACCACGAGTTTCGGCGTCAACCCCGCGCTCTACCGGAAACTGCCTTACGACTCGATCAACGATCTGGCGCCGATCACGCACGTTTCCTACGCGCCCATGGTGCTGGTCGTCAGCCCGCCGCTGCGCGTGCAGACGGTCAAGGACTTGATTGCGCTCGCGCAGGCGAAGCCGGGCGCGCTCAACTACGGCGCGTCCAGCATCGGCGGCGCCACGCAGCTCGCGGCGGAACTCTTCAACCTCACGGCCAAGGTAAAAATGACCATGATCCCGTACAAGGGCGCGCCGGCCATGTTGGTGGATCTCCTGGGTGGCCGCATCGATCTGTCATTCGCGAGCATGCCCTCCGCCATGCCGCACCTGCGCGCCAGCAAGCTGCGCGGTATCGCGGTGACGAGCCTGAAGCGCTCCGCGCAATTGCCCGAGCTTCCGACCGTCGCGGAAACCGGCCTGCCGGGTTACGAAATGGTCTCCTGGCAGGGACTGCTTGCCCCGAAAGCAACCCCGCGGCCGTTGCTGCAACGCCTCAACCGCGAGGTGGCAACCATCGTGCAGCAGCCCGACGCGCGCAAGCAGCTATCGGCCGAAGGCGGTGAACCCGTGGCGAATTCAACCGAGGCGTTCGCGCAATGGCTGAAGGCTGAAATCGCCAAATGGATGATCGTGGTTAAGGAAGCGAACATCCGGCCCGAGTAGGCCTCGGCGCGCCGCGGCCAATGTGGTTACTGCGGCTTCAGCCCGATCTGCTTCGCCATCCTGACGTAGAGCACGAGCTCCTGCTTGATCAGCGCGGTGACGGCTTCGGGCGATGAGCCCACCGGATCGAGACCCTGGCTGCTGAAACGCTCGTGGATGTCGGGCAGCTTGATGATGCGGATGAATTCGCGAGTGAGTTTGTCGGCGATGGGCTTGGGCGTTTTGGCGGGAACCATGATGCCGTGCCAGACGATTTGCTCGTAGCCCGGCAAGGTTTCGGCGATGGCGGGAATATCCGGCATGCCTCGGCTGCGCTTCAATCCGGTGACGCCCAGCGCGCGCAGCTTGCCCGCCTGGACTTGCGGCAACCCGACCAGCGGGCTGATCACGAACAACTGCACCTCGCCGCCCATCAGCGCGTTGATCGCCTGACCGGTACCCTTGTAGCTGATGGGGACGGTTTTGATGCCCGCCATGTGGTTAAGCAGTTCGGCCGCGATCAGGTTGTTGGTGCCGGTGGTGGCGTAATTCAGTTGCCCCGGGCGGCTCTTGGCGTGAGCGATGAATTCGGAGAGCGATTTCGCCGGCACGCCCGGATGAATCACCATCAGGTACGCGCCCGCAGTCACCTGCGTGATCGGCTGATAGTCGTTGACGGGATCGTACGGCAGCTTGAGATACACGGCGGGGTTGATGGTCAGCCCGCCGGAGGTAGCCAGCAGCAGCGTGTAACCATCCGGCGGCGCCTTGGCCGCGATTTCAAAGCCGACGATGCCGGCGGCGCTGCCGCGGTTATCCACGATCACCGGCTGCCCCCAGCTTTCGCTCAACTTCTGGCCGAGCAGCCGCGCCATCAGATCGCTGGGGCCGCCGGCGACGAAGGGCGCGATAAAGCGGATGGGCCGGCTGGGATAACCGGCGGCGGGGTCTGCCGCGCGCGTGCTGAACGTGGTGCAACATAACACCATCGCCACCGCCAACCCATAAAGCCCTTTTGCGTTTTTCATGGAACCCTCCGTAGTTAGACAACCAACAAAATGCTTGAGGTTC
>VFLF01000924.1 GCA_009885185.1 Nitrosomonadales bacterium
GTGGCGCGATAGGCCATCGACCAGAATATTGCGTCCGTGCTTTCGGGATCAATATCCTCGGAGATGGCGACGACAATTTTGCCGCAGTCGGCTCTGAGCGTCGCCGCGCCCTGCATCGCGCGCCACACCTCGGTGCGCACCGTGCCGCGCGCGAACTGCACAAAAATCACCGGGCGCAGATTCGACAGCGGCTCGTGCATCACCACACGCTTGACACCCTTGATGCCCAGCGTGTGCTGCAAGTGATTCAAAAACATCGGCTCGTAGGCGACTTTTTTCACTACACTCGATTCGCTGGGCGTCACCTGACTGATGATGGCGGAAAACACCGCGTTTTTGCGATGGGTGATCGCTGTTACTTGCATCGGCATGTTGTAGGCTTCGAGCGCGACGTAGCCGTTGCTCTCGCCGAACGGCGCTTCGGGTTCCAGCGTCGAAGGGTCAATCATGCCTTCGATGACGATCTCCGCGTCGGCGGGCACATTCAGATCCACCGTCAGGCATTTCGCCATGCGTATTGCTTCGCCGCCGAGGCCACCCGCCACCGCCATTTCGTCCATGTCCACCGGCAGTTTTTGCGGGCCGGTGAAAAACACCACAGGCGCCGCGCCCAGCACGATCGCCATCGGCATCATCTGCTTGCGTTCGCGGTATTTGAGCCAGTGCATCCAGCCGCCCGCGCCGCCGACGCGCGCCACCATGCGCACCACCAGCCGGTCGGTGGCTTTGAGCGCAGCGCGGTAGGTGCCCATGTTTTGTATGCCGTTCTCAGGATCGCGCGACACGCACAGCGTCGCCGTCAGATACGGCGCGGAATCAAAGCCGGGCGTGGACACCGGCACCGGCAGCGCAGCGAGGCCACCGCCGGGTTTGCGCAAATCGTCGCCGGTGATCACCACTTCCTGACACGCGGGCTTTTCTATCGCCACCGGCGCAATCGGATTACGCACCGCGTTCACCCACGCGTTGCCGATGTCTTCGGCCTTTTTGCCCATGCCGCGCGCGTAAATATCCGGCGACGAGGCAAACACGCCGATCGCCACCGGCATGTCGTAACGCCGCCCCTTGCCATCGACCACGTTGGTAAACAAAAACGCGCGCCGCTGATCTTCGGGCACGCCGCCGACAAACTGCCAGCGCACCAGCGGCTGCAACTCGGTGTCTTTGTTAATCGGGCGGTCGATGCGCACCAGCAGGCCCGCTTTGTCGAGTTCGCCGAGGTGTTGCTGGAAATCGCGCGGAGCTTTGGTGGTGTCAGGCATGGAGACCTCTATAAAATATGTAATTAAAACAAATACTTACGTTAATTCGCTATTCCGCCTTGATGCCTGCGACGCGGATCACTTCCAGCCACTTGTTGGTTTCCGACACCATCAATTTGCCGAATTCCGCGGTGCTCATTTTCGACGGCACGGCGCCTTGCTCGCCCATGCGCCGCAACAATTCCGGCGAGGCCAGCGCGTTGTTCACTTCGGCATGCACGCTGGCAATGATGTCAGCGGGCGTGTTCCGCGGCGCGAACATGCCGAACCAGATGGTCGATTCATAACCGGGCACGGTTTCGGCAATGGTCGGCACCTTGGGGAAATTCGGATGGCGCTGCTTGCCGCCGGTGGCCAGCAGTTTCAGGCGCCCGCCGGCGATGATGGACGCCACCGTGGGCATGGACCCAAACAAAATCTGCGAATGCCCGGCCATGGTATCCACCGCCGCCGGCCCGCCTCCCTTGAATGGCACATGCGTGATGCTGGTCTTGGTCATCATCTTGAAGAGCTCGGTGGACATGTGCGGAAACCCGCCGATACCCGACGACGCATACAACAGTTCGCCCGGCCGCTTTTTGGCGAGGTCGATCAGTTCTTTCACGCTGTTCACGCGCAGCGACGGATGGATGGTCAACGCGCTGTCGCCCATGCCGATGTAGACCACCGGGGCGAACGAATTCACCAGGTCCACCGGCACCTTGGGCTTGTCGATCAGAAAGCCATACGCGGTCGAGGTCATCATCAGCGAGTAGCCATCGGGCGGCTGCTGCATGGCGTATTGCAGCCCAATGATGCTGCCCGCGCCGGCGCGATTGTCGATGACGAATTGCTGCTTCAGCCGCTGCGTGAGTTCCGCCGCCAGCAGGCGCCCGATGATGTCGGTGCTGCCGCCAGGCGGCCACGGGATGACGATGCGCACGGTTTTGTCCGGCCATGCGGCGTGGCTGGTTCCCGCCACGGCGAAAACCAGCGATGCCATCGCAGCGAAAGTTACGATGGGCGCAATGCCGCGCCAGAGCAAAGTGGGTTGCACAGAAACCTCCCGAATGCGAACGTGACAGGCTGGCCATGCCGCCTTTGCATAATTTTACGTTCTTACGCGCCATCACGCCGGTGCATTTTGCGCCGGTTGGGCTATGATTCATCGAACCAACCAAACACCGTGGAACCCCCATGCCGCCCAATCGCCTTGTTCATGCCGCACGATGGTTGCCGCTATGCGGCTTAGCCGCCGCGACCACCCCAGCACTGGGACAGGACGCGGCCGATCGCAGCTACCCTTCGCGCCCGATCCGCCTGATTGTCGCCTTCACGCCCGGCTCGCCGACGGACCTGGTGGCGCGCGTGGTGGGGCAGCATCTCACCGACAGTTGGGGTAAAAACGTGGTGGTGGAAAACCGTCCCGGCGCTGGCGGCATCATCGCCTCGCAGGGCGCGAAGCGCGCCAACGCGGATGGCCACACAATGCTGGTCACCAGCGCGTCGTTCGCGGTGTATATCAGTTTGCATCCAAACCCCGGCTACACGTTGAACGATTTTGTCGCGGTGGCGCGCGGGCCGGTCACGCCTAACATCATCAGCGTGCATCCGTCGGTGAAGGCCAAATCACTGAAGGAACTGATCGCGCTGGCGAAGGCCACGCCGATGAGCTATGCCTCGTCCGGCGCGGGCGGCACACCATTTCTCAACATGGAGCTGCTGTTCCGCGTGAACTCCGGCGTACAGATCACGCACGTGCCGATGGGCGGCCCGCCGCAAGCGGTGGCGGCGGCGGTCAGCAATCAGCTTCCGGTAGTGGCCACCGCGATGGCGACACAAGTGCCGCAGATCAAGGCCGGGCTGATCCGCCCGATCGCAGTGACCAGCGCCGCGCGCTCGGCGATTTTGCCGGACGTGCCGACGGTGGCGGAATCCGGCTTTCCGGGGTTTGCCGATCACACCTGGTTTTCGTTTCTCGCGCCGGCGGGGACGTCGCCGGCCATCGTGAACAAGTTGAATACCGAGATCAATCGCATTTTGCAGTTGCCGGAATCGAAGACGCGGCTGTCGTCGCTGTCACTCGAATTTACGCCTTACACCGCGGCGGAGTTTGCGGCAGAATTGAAATCCGAAGTCGCCAAGTACGCCAAGATGGTGAAGGACACCGGCGCGAAGGCGGAGTAACCCCGGCAGGATTAGGTTGCCGCCGCGCGCGCTATCTCGCCGATATTGCTCAGGCGCCCGGCATCCCAGCACAGCGCAATCAGTTGGTCGGCACGCTTCGCCGGCAGCACCGGCGCCACCAGCGCGCGAAACTTGGCTTCGAGGTCTTTATCGCTCATGGGCCGCTGCAAGGTACCGAGCGCGTGCGGCACGTGGTGCGCCAGCACGCGGCCATCGCGCAGGGTGATGCTGACATAGGCCTCGAGATAACTCGTTACCGCCGGATCGGCGCTCGCGGTGACGCGCTCGCGAATGGCAATCACACCCGGATCGCGCACCACCGCGTCCGCATACTCCGATTCATTGGCGCGGCCATACACGAGGCCAATGGCGGCGGCGTGATAGACGCTGAATTTGCCTTCGAGGCCGGTGCTGGGCGTCTTTTTGCCGGTCAGTTCCAGCACCATCGGGTTCACGCGCAAATCCACGCGCGCGATGTCCGCCGGCGCGATGCCGTGCATGCGCCGCAATTCGATGCAGCCGTCAATCACCGCATGCACCACCAGCCCGCACGGGTAGGGTTTGTACATATTGCGCGACAGCTCGAAGTGTTCGCCGAGGCCCTCGGTGAGGATGGCCGGATCAAACTGGGTGGAAAGCACATGCGCCCAGCCGCGCGGCGCTTCGATGCCGCGTTCAGAGCTGTCGAAATTTTGCGCCGCCAGCAGCGCCGCCGACAGGCCGTTGCGCGCGGCGGCGCCCGGATGAAAACTTTTGCACATAGAACCGAACATTTCACGCAGGCCCGACGATTGCGTGGCGGCGATGCCCAGCGCCCAGGCCATTTGCTGCTCGTTCAGGCCCAGCAATTTGCCAGCGGCGGCAGCTGCGCCAAACACGCCCGCGGTGCCGGTGGCGTGCCAGCCCACGTCGTAATGCGCCGGCGCGACCGACAGCAAAACACGGCATTCGACTTCAACGCCAAGGATAAACGCATGCAGAAAATCCGCGCCCGAGACGTTGCGCCATTCGCCCAGCGCCAGCAACGCAGGGTAAACCGGTGCGCTGGGGTGTATGGCTTTTTCATGCGTATCGTCGAAATCCAGCACGTGCGAACTCATGCCGTTCAAAAAAGCAGCGTTGAGAATATCTAGACGCTCACGGCGGCCGAGAATCGCCGCCTGCGGCGCACCCGCGAACGGCGCAACAGCGGCCAGCGCGCGCACGATGGTTTCGTGATGCGCCGTGCCGATGGCGCAACCCAGCCAGTTTAGCAGCGCGCGTTTGGCTTCGTGCAGTACACCGGCGGGGATATCGCCAGGCTTGGCATTAACAACGTAACGGGCGAGGGTTTTGGTGACTGCAGTGGTGTCGGTCATTATGTTAGGCGCCCTTGAGGTTACTCCGGCGGCAGGCCGGAGGCTTTGACGGCCTTGCCCCAGCGCGCCAGTTCGGTTTTGATATAAGCGCTGAATTCCTCGGGCGTGCTGGAAAGTGCGTCCGCGCCCGAGTTTGCGATTTGTTGTATCACTTTCGGACTGCCGAGCGCCTTGACGCTCTCGCCGTGCAGTTTCGCGATGATGTCTTTGGGCGTACCGGCGGGCGCGAGCAGGCCGTACCAGGCGCTTACTTCCACGCCAGGCAGCGTTTCGGCGACCGTGGGCAAATCAGGATGGCTTTTGGAGCGCTTGGCGCTGGCGGTGGCCAGCATGCGCAGCCGCCCGGTGTTGGCGTGCGGCACGACCGTCGGCCCGGTGCCGAACATCAGCGACACTTCGCCGCCGAGGATAGCCATCGCCGCCGGCCCGCCGCCTTTGTACGGCACATGCAGCATCTGAATTTTTGCCTGCTGCTTGAGCAACTCGCCCGCCAGATGCGGCAAGCCGAAATTGCCCGACGAGGAAAACACGATCTGACCGGGGCGCGCCCGCGCCAGCGCGATCAGTTCCTTCACGGACTTTGCCGGCAGCGAGGGATGCACTGCGAGTATGTAATCGGATGCGGCGGCCAGCGTGATCGGCGCGAAATCCCGCACCGGGTCGTACGGCAGCTTGGCATACGTGTGCGGAAAAACCACCATGGACGCGGCGGCGGTGAGCATCAGCGTGTAGCCGTCTGGCGCGGCCTTGGCCGCAAGCTCGGTACCAATCAGCCCGCCCGCTCCCGGCCGATTCTCCAGCACCACTTGCTGCCCCAGGCTTTGCGTGAGCGCCGTCGCCAGGATGCGGCCCGTAGCGTCGATGCCGCCGCCGGGAGAGGATGGCCCGATGATACGTATCGTGCGGTTGGGGTAGGTGCTCGCTGGCGAGGTTTGCGCCGGCGCTGTGTTCATCAGCGTCATCAGCCCTGTGGTTGCCAATAAGATCGTGGCGGCGTTGGATCGCTTCATGCGTGCCTCCAAAAGATTGTCGCGTTGCGTTATCCAGAAACCATATTAAGTTGCATCCGCCAGCACCATCTGCGCGCCCTTCTCCCCGATCATGATGGTCGGTGCATTGGTGTTGCCCGACACCAGCGTGGGCATCACCGACGCGTCTATCACGCGCAAACCTTGAATGCCATGCACACGCAGCCGCGCATCGACCACCGCATCCTTGCCGCTGCCCATGGCGCAAGTGCCCACCGGGTGGTAGCTGATGCCGCCCTTGTTGCGCACGTGATCGAGCAGATCGGCATCACTCACGCAATCGTCTCCGGGGTCGCGCTCGCGCACGATGTAGCGGCGCATCGCCGGCTCGGCCATGATGCGGCGCACGGCTTTCATGCCCGCGAGCAGCACGCTGCAATCTTTTTCGGTGGCGAGGTAGTTGGGCTTGATTGACGGCACCTGCAACGGGTCAGCGTTTTGCAACAGCACCGTGCCGCGGCTCTCGGGGCGCAGCAGACGCACCGCCGAGTAGAAACCGGAAAACTTGTGCAGCCCATCGCTTAACTTGTCGAAGCTGAACAAGCCCAGCCCGGCCTGGATGTCGGGCGACTGCGCCGCCGGATCGGCGCGCAGGAATCCCGCCGAGTACGACGCCGCCATGTTGAGCAGGCCCTTTCTTGTGAACGCATAGCGCAGGCCCGCCATCACGCTGCGTGGCACGCTATGCACGATGTCATTCAGGGTGATCGGCTCGGTGCATTCGTAGGCGATGCGCCCGTTGAAGTGATCCTGAAGATTCGCGCCCACGCCGGGCATATCCGCGACCACCGGAATTCCCAGTTCCTTTAACAGCGCGGCAGGCCCCAGCCCGGACAATTGCAGCAATTGCGGCGAGTTGAATGCGCCGGCGGCGAGAATCACTTCGCGCGCGGCGGCGGCGGTTTTTTTGACGCCGTTTTGCAGGTACTCGATGCCGGCGGCACGGGCGCCCTCGAACGCGACGCGCGTGGCGTGCGCGTGCGTGGCCACCGTGAGATTCGCGCGGCTGCGCACCGGATGCAGATACGCTTTAGCCGCGCTGCAGCGCCAGCCGTTGCGCGCGGTCATCTGCACGTACCCGAAGCCCTCTTGCGTGGCGCCATTAAAATCATCGTTGCGCGCGTAACCGCAGGCTTCGGCCGCCGCGATGAACGCATCGCACAGCGGATGCGGCTCGGAATGATCTGACACCTGCAACGGCCCGCCCGCGCCGTGATACTCGCTCGCGCCGTGCTGCTGATCCTCGGACTGGATGAAATACGGCAGCACGTCGTTGTAGCCCCAGCCCGCGCAGCCCAAGTCGCGCCAGTGGTCGTAATCCTCGCGTTGGCCGCGGATATAGACCAGGCCGTTGATCGAACTCGATCCGCCGATTACCTTGCCGCGCGGCTGAGGAATACGCCGGTTGCCGATGGCGGGCACGGGCTCGCCGTTGTAGAGCCAGTTCACCTCCGGATTGGAAAAATGTTTGCCGTAACCAATCGGAAAATGAATCCAGAAACTCGTGTCCTCGCCGCCCGCTTCAAGCAGCAGCACACGATGCTTGCCGGAGGCCGTGAGGCGATTTGCCAGCACGCAGCCCGCGCTGCCCGCGCCGGCGATGATGTAGTCGTAAGTGGCTGCGCTCATCGTGTGGCGTTATCCAGGAACCGTTTCACGTGGCGCACGAGTTCGGATTCCGCGCCGTTAAAATAATGATCCGCGCCAGCGATGGACATTTGCCCGGAGCCACGCACGCGCTTGATGGCTTCGGCGCGTGCGGCGGCATGCTGCAACACCACCGGAAAATCTTTTTCGCCGTAGATGTCGAGCACGGGAGCGTTGAAACGTTCCGGTTGTAAATAGACGCTGGGGCTGACGATGCCTACGGATACCCAGGCGTCGATTGCGCTCGCGCCACCGGTCGCAATGAAGTGATTCACCATGCGCGCGCCCATGCTGTGCGACACGATGGCAATTTTGCGATGGCCCTTGTCACGCAAAAAATCGGCGGCGGCCTGCAAACGCGCGGCGGCCTCGGGAAACAACGCAGGATACGCTTCGGCCTTGGCGTCCGATCCCAGCACCGGCATCTGCACTGACAGCGTGGCGTAACCCTGCTCCGCCAACTGGCTGCGCAGAGGGTTGTTAAGACCCCAATCGGGATGCACACCCATGCCATGCACCACGATCACGCCCCCGCGGGGTTTGGCGTTGGCGGTGTGGATAGCCAGAAATTTATGGCCGGATTTCAGTGACAGGTAAACCGCGTCGCCCACCAGTATGGAGGGCGTGATTTCATCGGCCCAGCGCTTTTCGCGGGCGGCGTCGGGGACTTGCGCCAGACACACGCCTGACGCGACAAGCAGCCATGCAAGGACAAGTACGCGCATCATCATGGGAACCTCGCTCCCTGCGTTGCACCGTGATTGGTGTCGCGGTCGTAATCGAGATCACGCTGGTTGTATTTTTGCAAAATACTCATGCCCAAGGCGTTTGCGTTGGCGCCCAGCGCATCACAACTGCCGGCAGGCGGCATGGCAGCGATGGCGCGATCAACTTCGTTGGCGGCATCGATGCCATTCCGGCGATGGCCCTGCTCGTGCTCTTCCAGCGCGGCGAGATAACGCGCCCACTGCTGGCGGTTGCTGCCGCCAGCGCTGCCTTCATTGGTCCAGCGCGGCAGCGTGATGGTCACCTTGGCGCTGGTGGTGACCGATGCAATGGCACAACCACCCGTTTTATTGCTGTATTGATAACGCCAACTGACATGCCAGCGCGTATAGCCGTCGAAACGCCTGCCACCCGCGCCTTGCGGCCCCTTTGCACTCATTTCGCGGCGCAGATCCGCCGCAATTGATCCGGAGATGTTGTAATGCTCAACTTGATCACTGAGAGTGACTGCCGCCTGCGCCGTCAGCACCGGCAACGAGTACAGGTTCGCTACGATAACGAGACTGGGCAATAGCTTGAACATTATTGACCCTCGAATCGTGGCGGTTTCTTGGCGAGAAAAGCCGCGACTCCCTCGCGGTAATCCGCCGTATCAAAACAGGCAAACCCTTCATCCCATTCTGCCGGAGCAATCGCCGCGCGCACGGTCAAGCGCTCGATGAATTGCTTGTGCCAGCGCGCCACCAGCGGCGCGCCATTGGCAATGCGTTGCGCGGTGGCGTACGACTCGGCTTCGACTTTATCGTCGGCCACCACACGATTCACCAGGCGGTTTTGCAGCGCCTCGGCGGCGTCGAACACGCGGCCTTCGAGGAGTATCTCCAGCGCCACCGCGCGACCCACCAGCGCCAGCAGGCCGGCAAGCTCGCCGTAACCCATGGTGAGGCCGAGCTTGTTGATCGGCACGCCGAAACGGCTGGATTCGCCGCAGATGCGCATATCACAGCATGCCGCGATCTCCAGACCACCGCCGACACACGCGCCTTTAATCATCGCCACGGTGGGGTGTTTACATTGCGCCACCGACTGCATGGTGTCGTGAATGAGATTGCCGTAGATTTTGGCCTGCCGGGCATCGGCGCGCTCGCCGGCGAACTCGGCAATGTCCGCGCCGGCGGCGAACGCTTTGTCGCCCGCGCCGCGCAGCACCACGCAGCGCAGCGTGTCGTCGGCCGACAGTTCGCGCATCACCGCGCCCAGACGCTCCCATGTCGGTTTGTTGAGCGCGTTGAGGCGCTCCGGGTTGTTCAGCGCGACGGTGACAATGTTGCCGTCGCGGGTGACGATGACGGGTTCGGTGTTCATTCGTTGCGCACGCCCGCGATTTTGATGACTTTGGCCCATTTGTCGATTTCAGAGCGGATGTAGGCCGAGAAATCCTGCGGGGAACCGGCCACGATGTCGTTGCCCTGATTCACTATGGCGTTGCGCACGTCCGGTATCGCCAGCACTTTCACCAAGTCCGCGTGCATGCGGCTCACCACTGCGGCGCCCGCACCGGCGCGGGTGACGATGCCCTGCCACGAACTCGATTCTGCGCCCGCGTATCCCGCTTCGGCGACAGTAAGGATGTCAGGCAGTGCCGCCGAACGTTTGGCGGTAGTGACGGCCACCGCGCGCAGCTTGCCGCTTTTGACATGCGGCACAGCGGTAATCACGTTGTTGAACATCACGCCGACCTGCCCGCCGATCAAATCGGTGGTCGCGGGCGCGCCGCCTTTGTACGGCACATGCACCATGTCGATGCCGGCGATCATCTTGAACAACTCGGTGGTGAGATGAATACCGGTGGCCGTGCCACTGGAGGCATACGACAGCGCCCCGGGTTTCGCTTTGGCGAGCGCGACCAGTTCTTTTAGTGTGCGCGCCGGCACGGAAGGATGCAGCGTCACCACATACGGCGACGTAGAAACCAAAGACACTGGCGCAAAATCGGTGAGCGGATCATAGCGGGGCTTGCGCGGCATAGCGGGGATCACCGCCAGCGTGCTGATCGAGCCCATCGCCAAGGTGTAGCCGTCATTCGGCGCCTGCGCCGCGATTTCAAAACCAATCGCGCCACCCGCGCCGGGGCGGTTGTCGAACACCACCGGCTGACCCCACAATTCGGTGAGCTTCAAGCCGATGATGCGCGCTTGCACATCGTTTTGTCCGCCGGGTGGCTGCGCGATGATGAAGCGGATGGGTTTGGCTGGCCACCCTGTTGTCTTCGCGTGTGCTTGCGACAGCGCAGTGCACAAAGCGAAAAACAAAATCTTTTGCCACAGATTTACACAGATAAACACAGATTAACCCCGGTAGTGTGGTGAGTTGGTCTTAATATCGAAGCATCAGAGGGTAGGTGAATATGCCGCAGGCAGTCCACGCCCGTGAATCATCCGTGTAAATCTGTGTTCATCTGTGGCAAAAAAGCTTTTAGACTTTCACGCCCGCTTTACGCGCATGATTCACAAACGTCTGCCGCGCCGCCAGCATGTCATCGAGCGTGCCGAAGGCATTGGTGTAGCCGCCTTTGAAGCCCGCGCCTTCGATCAGCTTGAACATTTTGCCGAAATTAATGTTGCCCTTGCCCGGCGGCAAATGCACTTCATACCCATTACGAAAACAATCCGCCAGCCGCACTTCATGCACGCGCTTGAAGTTCAGCGCCTTGACGAAGCCCTCAATGCCTTCGGGTACCAGATGCGCGTGGTTGGCGGTGAAGCACAGCTTGAAGTTCGGTGATTTAATGTCCCAGTAGTACTGCCATTCCTCGACCGTGTGCGCAAGGTAATGCACCTCGGCGTCATCCGGCTCCTTGTTGAGGTTTTCCAGCAATACCAGCACTTTCTTTTTCTCGGCGTGTTTCACCACGGCTTGCAGGCGCGCCTTGCCCGCTTCCATGCGCATTTTCTTGTCCTTGGTGAAATGGTAACCGGCGTGCATCTCCGTCCAGCTGGCGCCGAGGTTGGGTACCAGATCGACATAGCGTTTCAGATACTCGGTCACCGCGTCGGCGACATGCGGCGAATACTCCGCCACGTTCACCGCCGAATTGGTATGGAGGCCGAGCGCGATGCCGTGTTTATCCAGCAACTTGCGCACGCCCGCGCAGCGTTTGGCGTCAAATTTCGGCAGCGCGTTGTCGCCGGTATCGAGTTGAATGTCGATATGCTTCAAGCCGTTTTTCGCCGCCCATTCGATGGCGGTTTCCAGTTTCAGGCGGCGGCTGATGTCGATGCCGATACGATCGATAAGGCTCATGGTTTGCTTCTCAAGGATGGGTTCGTGGCATGATAGCGCAAAGCGCCGCGGCAAGACCGGGGCCGGGCGACATCCCGTGTTCCCATCGTCATTTTGAGAGGCCGCCATGGTTAACAAGGCACGTTTTTTCGCAACGCCGGCACTACTGGGCGCCACTGGCGCTACCGGCGCTGAATGCCGCCGCGCAGGCGCAGTCCGCCGCGGCTTTTCCCACGCGCCCGCTGTGCCGACGACGGTGGAACAGGGCTTCCCGAACTTCTCGATTTACGGTTGGTTCGCGTTGTTCGCGCCGTCGAAAAAACCGGCCGCCGTGGTCGAGCGCCTCGACCGCGAAGTCACCGCAGTATTGAGGCGCCCCGAAACGCAGGATCAATTCGGCAGGATCGGCTTCGAGGTGGGCAACATGCCGCGGCAGGAGGTGCCCGCCTTCGTCAAAGACCAATTGAATTCGTGGGCGGCGGCGGCGCGCGAGGCGGGGATTCAACCTCAATGAGAACCGCGGTGAGCAACCGGGTTAGACCGTTTAAGTGATGGCGGGTAAGATTCCGCCATCACCCATTTCCAATTTTCAGGAGTCGCCATGAAATTCTTCCAGGGGTTTTTGCACTTCAACATTCGCTGCTCCGAAGCCGACCTGCCGGCCATCGAAAAATTCTACGGCGACGTGCTCGACTTAAAAAAGGGCGCGCGTCCGAATTTCATGTTCCCCGGCATCTGGCTGTATTACGGAGACGATCCCATTCTGCACGTCGGCGCACGCTTCAAACAAGGTGCGCAAATCAAAGACCACCACAGCGGCAGCCTCGATCACATCGCATGGAAAGCCACCGGCGCGGTGGATTTCAGAAAACGCATGAAATCACTCGGCATCGAGTTCGAAGAGCAGAACATCAAGGACGCGGGCTATCAGGTGTTTTTATACGACCCGGTCGGTACCAAGCTCGAATTCAATTTCGAGAAGGAACATGTGCCGGATGCGGTGGCGCTGGGGACTACGGCGCAGGCGAATGTACGATAGGTTATGTTGAGTATGACGCGCACGGAAATTGTTGAGCGTTGGAGCCGTCATCAAGCTCGAGAATTTCCGCGCGAGTACGCAGGTGTAGAGGTGGCGGGCGTATGCGTTACGACGGCAGACTCATTTCTCGCGGGTTGCATTTCGTCCTTTGTTGAACGCGGCGCCCTAGATCCAGAACGAATGCAGGTGGTAGTATCGGTCTGCAAAGACATCGAAATAGCGCTCCCGCATCTGAAAGGCGATGGGCAGGAATATTTTCGAGAACTGCTGGCGCTGGGGCGCGGTGTGGCTGTGCGCGCAGCGAATTGACGCCTAATTGTTGGTTCTGGGATTTAATCTAAGTATTTGTTTTTAAATAATTTTCTGTAAGGCTGTCCATCGCCGCATCCACCCCGCCCTTGTGATGCGGCACCTTCGCCAGCGCGAGGCTCATCTCCACGCCGGCGAGCGTGCCCATCAGCGTCAGGTCGTTGAAGTCGCCGAGGTGGCCGATGCGAAACACCTTGTCGGCGATTTTGCCGAGGCCGCTGCCGAGCGACATGTTGAAGTTGTCGAGCACGACTTTGCGGAACGCGACTTCGCTGTAACCGGCGGGCATCAGCACGGCGGTGAGCACGCTGGAATGTTCGGTCTCGTTCTTGCACAGAATTTCCAGCCCCCACGTTTGCACCGCGCGGCGCGTGGCCTCGGCGTGGCGGTGGTGGCGCTTGAATACGTTGTCCAGGCCTTCTTCTTCGAGCATGGCGACGGCTTCGCGCAGGCCATAAAGTAAATTCGTCGCCGGCGTGTAGGGGAAAAACCCCGTCTTGTTGGGGCCGATCATTTCTTCCCAGCTCCAATACGAGCGAGGCAGCTTCGCCGTTTTTGATGCGGCGAGCGCTTTTTCGCTTACCGCGTTAAACGACAAACCCGGCGGCAGCATCAAGCCTTTTTGCGAGCCGGCGATGGTGACATCCACGCCCCATTCGTCGTGACGGTAATCGATGGAGCCGAGGCCGGAGATCGTATCCACCATCAGCAACGCGGGATGTTTGGCGCGATCCATGGCTTTGCGCACTTCGGCGATTTTGGACGTAACCGCGGTGGAGGTTTCATTATGCACCACGCACACCGCTTTGATCGCGTGCGCTTTGTCTTCGGTCAAGCGCGCTTCAATCGCTGAAGCATCCGCGCCGTGACGCCAGTCGCCGGCGATGAACTCCGGCTGCAAGCCCAGACGCTGCGCGAGTTTTTGCCAGAGGGAAGCGAACTGACCGGTTTCGTACATCAAAATTTTGTCGCCCGCTGACAACGTGTTCACCAGCGCCGCTTCCCACGCGCCGGTACCCGACGCCGGGTAGATCACCACCGCGCCTTTGGTCTTGAAAATGCGTTGCATCCCCGCCAGCACGTCGTACCCCAGTTGCTGAAATTCCGGCCCGCGATGGTCGATGGTGGGACGGTCTATCGCGCGCAGTATGCGATCCGGCACGTTGGAGGGGCCGGGAATTTGCAGAAAGTGGCGTCCGGCGGTGTGAGGCATGATGGGCTCCCGAAAATGGTGGAGTATTATAAGGGCGAACCCCGACTGCTTTTCGCCACAGATTTCACAGATGAACACAGATTAAACTCTACTCGCGTCATTCTCGCGAAGGCGGGAATCCATACGGTGTGCCCTATGGCACTGTGTTATGGGTTCCCGCCTTCGCGGGAACGACAGTGATATTAATCCGTGTTCATCTGTGAAATCTGTGGCAAAAAAGGTTTTTTAGATGACCGATACGACCCATCCCGCTCTCGTCACACGCCTCAAAAAAGAACTCCACGGCGACGTGCTGTTCGACGCCGCCACGCGCGGGCGCTATTCGACCGACGCGTCGATCTATCAGATCGAACCTGTCGGCGTGGTGATACCACAGACCGAGGAAGATGCCACCATCGCGATGCAGATCGCGCTGGATGCCGGCGTGGCGGTGTTGCCGCGCGGCGGCGGCACCTCGCAGTGCGGGCAGACGGTGGGCGAGGCGCTCATCATCGATGTCAGCAAGTACCTGCGCAACGTGATGGATTTCAGCGCCGAGGCGCGCACGGCGGTGGTGCAGCCGGGCGTGGTGCTCGATCAACTCAATGCGTTTTTGAAACCGCACGGCTTGTGGTTTCCGGTGGATGTGTCCACCAGCGCACAAGCCACCATCGGTGGCATGACCGGCAACAATTCCTGCGGCTCGCGCTCGATTTTTTACGGCAACATGGTGCACAACGTGCGCGGCGTCGATGCGGTGCTGGCGGGCGGCAGCGAATATCACTTTGGCG
Organism: Nitrosomonadales bacterium; assembly: GCA_009885185.1. The sequence continues at coordinate 14,801 of VFLF01000924.1, forward strand.
CTGCGCCATCGGATTTATCGCAACTCGATGGCCCGCAAGGCTATCGTGACCTCGTGCGCAAAATCCGCGACATCGCGGTACTGAACGCTGAAGAAATCGAACTGCGTTACCCGAAACTGCTGCGCCGCGTGGGCGGCTACAACCTCGACATGGTGTCGGGCATGGCGTTTAACATGGCGCATCTCTTGGTAGGCAGCGAGGGCACGCTGGCGTACTCGAAGCGCGTGCATCTGAATTTGTCCACGCTGCCCAAACAGAAGACGCTGGGCGTGTGCCACTTCAAGACGTTCTACAAGTCTATGGAAGCGCCGCAACAGATCGTCAAGCTCAAACCCACCGCGGTGGAGCTGGTGGATCGCACAATGATTCGCCTTGCACGCAGCAACGCCGCCTTCCGCCCCATCGTCGAAAAATTCATCAAGGGCGACCCCGATGCGATTCTGCTGGTGGAGTTCGCCGGCGACGACAAAGACGAACAAGTCGCGAAGTTGAAACAACTGGTCGAACTGATGGGCGACTTGGGCCACCCGGACAGCGTAATCGAAATCATCGACACCGCCTTGCAGCGCGACGTGTGGGATGTACGCAAAGCGGGGCTGAACATCATGATGTCGATGAAAGGCGACGGCAAACCCGTGTCGTTCATCGAGGACTGCGCCGTGCCGCTGGAGCATCTGGCGGAATACACGGATCGCCTCACCAAAGTGTTCGAGAAGCACGGTACCACCGGCACCTGGTATGCACACGCCTCGGTGGGCACGCTGCACGTGCGACCGATCCTCAATATGCGCGAGGACGGCGCGCACAAAATGCGCGCCATCGCCGAGGAAGCGGCGGAGATGGTGAAGCAATACAAAGGCTCGTACTCCGGTGAACACGGCGATGGGCTGGTGCGCAGCGAATGGATCGCGCCGTTCTTCGGGCCGAAACTCACGCAGGCGTTCGGCGAGATCAAGGATATTTTTGATCCCAAGGGGCTGCTGAACCCCGGCAAGATCGTGCGCCCATCCAAGCAGGATGATCGTTCGCTGTTTCGCTTCAAGCCTGGCTATAAAACCATCCCGATCAAAACCGAGCTGGATTGGAAAGAGTGGGGCGGCCTCGATAAAGCGGTCGAGATGTGCAACAACAACGGTCATTGCCGCAAGTTCGATGCCGGCACCATGTGCCCGTCGTTCCGCGTCACGCGCGACGAGCAGCATCTGACGCGCGGGCGGGCGAATACCTTGCGGCTGGCGCTGTCCGGGCAACTGGGCCCCAATGCGTTTACGTCGGACGAGATGTACAAGGCGATGGATCTCTGCGTCTCGTGCAAGGGCTGCAAACGCGAATGTCCGACGGGTGTGGACATGGCGAAGATGAAGATCGAGTTTCTGCATCATTACAAACAGCGGCATGGGTATACGTTCAAAGACAAACTCATTGCGCATCTACCGCGGTATGCGCCGTGGCTATCCAAGCTCGGGCCGCTGGCGAATATGGCGCAGGCTATGGGTAAAGGGTTTGCGGGGTTTGCCGCGCAGCGTTCGTTACCGAAGTGGCGGGGAAATTTTTTGGGTGGGCAGGATTCACCCCCTCCTCCAGCCTCTGCCCTCAAAGGGGAGGGCACTTCGAGTCGCGACGTCGTCCTTTTTATTGACACCTTCACCAACTACTTCGAGCCCGAAAACGCCCATGCCGCGCTCAAGGTATTGCAGGCCGCCGGCTACACCGTGCACCTCCCCCGCGCCAAAGACGAAACGCGCCCGCTGTGCTGTGGCCGCACGTACTTGGCCACCGGCATGATCGACAAAGCCCGCGCCGAGGCCGACCGCAGCATTACCACGTTGATGCCCTATATCGAACGCGGCATCCCCGTCGTCGGACTGGAACCGTCTTGCCTGCTCGGCATGCGCGATGAATTTCTGTCGCTGTGGCCGACGCCTCAGGCGGCAGAACTGGATTTGAATGCGTTCCTGCTCGAGGAATTCATCGCGCGCGAACTCGACGCGGGCCGTTTCAAGCTCAATCTGAAACCGCTGCCGCAGAAAAAAGCGCTGCTCCACGGCCATTGCCATCAAAAAGCTTTCGCGGCGATGCCTGCCGTGCTGCGAGTGCTGAAACTAATCCCTGATCTACAAACCGAGTTGATCGAATCAAGCTGCTGCGGCATGGCCGGCAGTTTTGGCTATGATGCCGAGCACTACGACGTATCGATGCAGATGGCCGAAGCGTCACTCTTGCCCAATGTGCGCGACGCCAACAAAGACACGCTGATTATTGCCGACGGCACCAGTTGCCGGCACCAGATACACGATGGCGCGCAACGCGAAGCGGTGCATGTGGCGCGGGTGCTGGCCGAGGCGCTTGCATGAGTGATGCCACGGGTAAGTGGCTGCTCGAAGTCGAAAACCTCCACGTGCAATTCAACACCTCGCGCGGCGTGGTGCGCGCGGTGGAGGGCATTTCCTACCAGGTGAAAGCCGGCGAAGTGGTGGCGCTGGTGGGCGAATCGGGCTGCGGCAAATCGGTGTCGTCGCTGGCGATCATGCGTCTCTTGGCGCACAACGGGCGCGTGACGCAGGGGCGCGTGTTGTTCGAGGGGCGCGATCTGCTGACGATCAGCGCGGACGAGATGCGCGCGATCCGCGGGCGCGACATTGCGATGATTTTTCAGGATCCGATGACCTCGTTGAATCCGGTGCTCACGGTCGGTTA
>VFLF01000949.1 GCA_009885185.1 Nitrosomonadales bacterium
AGCGTGCAGCCGATGCACCACGCCTCATCGATCAGTGCGACTGCCGGCGCTTTGGTGACGCCGCAGGTTGTGTCCAGCGCGACAACCGGACGTTGCAGCATGGCTGCGAGATCCGCGATGACAGCCTCGCCGCCCGGCGGACAGCGATTGATATCCGCCGCGCCGCTGCTGATCGCCTCGGCATACGGCCGGCACCCCGCGTAACCGCATTGCCGGCATTGGGTTTGCGGCAATAGCGCGTCAATACGCTCGGTGAAGGTGATTGGATTCGGTGGATTCACGCCGCTCAATGAGCATCCCGTACAGCACGACTATGACAATCCAGCATATCACGCCCGACCACAACACATGGGTGGCGAAATGCGCCCCCTGCATGATGCGCACCCAGCCCAATCCCATCCCGGCGGCGAGACCCAACAGGAACCCCATGCGAGCGAGCGCAGGGCTGCGCAGCGCGCGTCCGACAAAATAAAACGCAAGCAGGCAAAACCCCGTGGACGCATGCCCCGCCGGGAAACACCGGCCCGGTGCAACACCCGCCGGGTTAGGCTCGAACCACTGCACGTGGGGCAGGTATCCGCCGAAGCCGATGATGTCCCACGGGCAGTGGCGCAGGGAGAAGAGCTTCAGCGTGGCGACCGTCAGCGGCGCCAGCGTAAATGCCAGGGCGACAAACAGGAACAACGGGCGCGACGACAGCAATTGCGGCGCCAGAAATGAAATCACATAGCCCGCGAACGCAGCCACGGCCATCAGTATCACCAGGTACTTGGTCCAGTGGTGCATCACCACTTCAAGAAAACCGTTATAACGCCACGGAAACATTCCTGATGCGGCGTCGAAGTACCAGTTGCTGACCCACGGGTCGATGCCGGCGTGATCGAGCGCGGCGATGGCCGCCGCCACGGCAATCAGCGGCAGCAGATGGCCGGCATAAAAACGCAGGTGCGGATTCATTTTGCAAGGTGGGCGGCGAGCGCGGGGCGGCGATTGATATAGCTGTCATAGGCGATCTGGAACATCGCCTGTGCGTCGAGCAAAGCGTTTTCGTCGTTGGGCAGGCGCGCGAGCTGGCGCGTGTCCTTGTCGTAGGACACCATGATGCGTGTTTTGCGAAAGCCCAGTTGCGCCAGTCGTTCGTCGCGCAGCAGCGCGATATCCCGGTTGTGATTCAGCACGGCAACACGGCTGTGCGCGTCACCGATCAGCGTGTCCTTGCCGAAAAACAGGCTGTCGTAGGAAATACTGAGCAGCCCCAGCACCGTCGGCGCCACATCGAGTTGACTGGTGAGCCCCTCAAACTTTCGCGGCTCGATATGCTTGGGGCTGTAGACCATGAACGGAATCTCGTAGGTCGGCAGCGGTATGCTGGCGCGGCCATAGGCGCGCGCGCCATGGTCGGCGACGATCACCACCAGCGTATTGTCGAAGTAGGGCTTTTTCTTCAGTTCCTCGATGAACCAGCCGATGGCGTAATCAGCGTAGCGCACGCCGGCCTCGCGCCCGCCGCCTTCGGGTTTGACGCCGGGCACGCCGGCGGGGAAGGTGAACGGCTTGTGATTGGAGGTGCTCATCACTACCGAGAAAATTCGCTCGCCTTTCTGGTGTTGCTCGTCGAACACGCGAAACGCATTGCGGAACAGGTCTTCGTCGGACACGCCCCAGATATTGCCGAAATTCGGCTTGGGCATGTCGGTGCGGTCAATGACGTGGTAGCCGTTGTTGCCGAAAAAATAATTCATGTTGTCGAAGGTGCCGTAACCGCCGTAGATAAAAGTCGGCGTATAGCCGTTAAGCTTCATCACGGTGGACCAGTTGAACATGCCTTCGTTTTTGCCGCGCTTGACGATGGATTCAGGCGGCACCGGCGGAAACGACGCGGTGACGCCCTCCATGCCACGCACAGTGCGCGTGCCGCTGGCGTAGGTGCGTAGGAACACCAGGCTTTCCTCGGCAATGCGGTCGAGGTTGGGCGTGAGGCCGGGGCGCTTGCTGTAGGTTCCGACAAATTCCGCGCCGAGCGATTCCTGCAACAGCACGATCACGTGCAGCGGCTTGGCCGGCTGCGCATACGTGACGTGGCGCGCGAGAGGGTGATCCGTGCCGGGAATGAATTCGGTGTTGGGCTGCGCCACGAGTTGGCGTGCGCGCGCGACGGCCTGATCGTGATCCAGCGTGGCGTAAAACTGGTTGTAGTCGAGATGACTGTTGACCGCCGCGTTGAAAAATGTATAGATGCCGTTGGCCGCCACTTCGTCGGCGACGCGATTGACGTTCTTGCGGCCGCTGTTGATATTGACCGACATATGCGCGGCCGACAGCGCCACGCACAGCACCACGCCCCAGGGCAAACGCCGCGGCAGAGACTGTTTTGCGTTCAGTCCGCCGCGTATCACCCCGCGCGCCAGCCATAGCAGCAGCACGGTCAGCAGCGCCACGCCGATCAACACTTGCCCCACCGGATACGACTGCCAGATGTTGATAAACACCTCGTGCGGGTAGATCAGGTATTCAACCGCGACGAAATTGAAGCGCGAATCGAATTCATCAAAGAAAAAATATTCCACCGCGCCCAGGTACAGCAGACCGAACAGGGTGACGGAGAATCCCGCCCACACCAGCGCGCGATGCCAGCGGCTCTGGTGCCAGCGTTGCGGCAGCACCACCAGCCACAACACAAACGCGGCGCACAGGGCCAGCGCCACGATGAGGTCGAAGCCCGCGCCCAAGGCGAACACGCGCGGCATTTCTCCCCATGCGAGCTGGCCCGCGGCATGCGACTTGACGGTGAGCGCCACGCGGGTGGCAAAAGAGATCAGCAGGTAAGCGCCGGCAAGCAACGCGGGCAACACAAAGCGCGATGGCGCCGATGGTGCCGGCGTGGATACTGCATGTGACATGACATCCCCTTGTGACGAACCTATCGAAAAGCGCAGGCTACGCCGGGGGATGTGTAGCGCCTGTCACGGAGTTGTGAGGACGCTGTGAAGTCGGGTTTTTATATAAGTATTTATTTTTAGTGTCTGGTCAGCCTGACGTAGG
>VFLF01000251.1 GCA_009885185.1 Nitrosomonadales bacterium
ACGCTAAGCGGCAACGCCAGGAGCAATGCTGAAGCAGAACAGGCCGTCAAGATTGCGCGCGATACCAAAGGCGTGACTTCGGTCAGGAACAATTTAGTGATCGGCGACACTGGCGGTAAAAAATCAATGACCGGAAGCGCCACGGAAAATGTAGGCGATGCGTCGATCACTACCAAAATCAAAGCCGCATACGTGAAGGACAGGCTGGTCAGGGCGAAGAACATCAAGGTCGATACCGACGACAAGGGTGTTGTAACATTGAGCGGCACTGCCAAGACTCAGGCTGAATGTGACCAGGCCGAGAAGATTGCGCGGGAGACCAAAGGCGTGACCTCGGTCAGCAACAATATCGTAGTCGGCGACACCAGCGGTAAAAAATCAGCGACGGCAAGCGTTAAGGAAAACATCGGCGATGCGGTGATCACCACCAAGATCAAAGCCGAATACGCGAAGGACAAGCAGGTCAGCGCGATGCGTATCAAGATCGATACCGATGATAAGGGTGTTGTAACGCTGAGTGGCAACGCCAGGAGCAAGGCTGAATCAGACCAGGCTGAGAAGATTGCGCGCGATACCAAGGGCGTGACCTCGGTCAGGAACGACATTGTGGTTCAGGCTAAATAATCCAAGCAGGATTCGCAATAGAGGATGCCGTCACCGAACCCCTTGCCGGGCAGGTGACGGCACTCCTAGCCGCGTGGTCGGCCCTAGCGCTGCACAATGCTGCATGGCAAGTGATTGCACTGAGGAAAAACTGCACCGAGCCTATTTAGGGGTATCGGAATTTTAAACGCACGATTTGCATAACGCCCAATGTCTTCAAGACCCGGCGAACGGGCAATTGCAGGCCATTCGGTCACACCATTCGCCTGCTGTGAAATTTGGCATTCCAAATTCACGTAAACTCATGATGTTGCGTTTAAATTTATCGCCAACGCCATTACGGGCCAAGCGATCCCGCCGCGCCCGTAGCGGCGGCTGCGGACTCAAGCCCAGATGCGTGAGTATCTTCTCAATTGCCGCAACGCGCTTTAACGTGCCGTCCCACTCGCAAACGCACAATGTCGATGTCGAATCATGGGCTCTAACACCCGCGCCCACGTCATGTGCACCGGCGCGCTGTGTCCATGTTTGCTAGCTCATTCGCCTGTCGTTGTCTTCTGCGTGAAGCGGTTAAGTTGCCGGCACCCGAACATGGCCGTCCAGGAGATTTGGGTCTGCGTGCTCGTCTACAATTTGATTCGCATGATTGACGCTGTGACGATCCGCAAGCGCACGGGATCAAGCGTGGCTGTTCGCATGGGCTTAATGCTTTCGCACTTTAGCGCAGGCCGAAAAATCCCAAAATAGCGACGATGATGACGATGGCGCCGACGATATAAACGATGTTGTTCATGGGATTACCTTTTGAGTGGTCTAATCGAGTAAAAAATAAAATCGCCTGTTTAAAGCGGTTCTCGGTACTTCGATTTGCACTGTAATCCGTCGTGCCCGATCGGTCTGTGCGCCAGCGCCCATAAAGCGTAACAGCGCTCAATAACCTGGCGTGCCTTGAGGCGTCGCTGGAGATACTTGGCGTCCGGCGCCGTCGCATTGTTCCGAAAAGGCCCTCGGGCGCGCTTCAGGATGTACGTCAGCGCACAGATTACGTTCTGCACGGAGAAAATAATGATTCACTCACGGTGCCGGGTGCGGCGGCGCGAGCGTCTCGCGCGGACGCGCAACCAGACAGTTCAGTCATGAAGCTGTGACAAAGGAGAGTAGACATGCAACAACTCAAAGACTTGATGAGCGGTGATGTGAAGGTCATCAGTCCGGATATGACCATCGGGGAAGCTGCAAAAAAAATGCGCGACGGCGATTTCGGTATGCTGCCTGTCGGCGAAAATGACCGCATGATCGGTACGATATCGGATCGCGACATCGTGATTCGTGCCGTGGCCGAAGGCAGAAACGTTGCCACCACGGTCCGTGATGTGATGTCCGACGGTATCGCCTGGGTGTACGAGGACGACTCGGTGGAACAGGCTGCGGCGATTATGGCCGAGCGCCAGGTGCGGCGCTTGCCGGTCGTCAATCGCGACAAGCGCCTGGTCGGCATTGTGGCGCTGGGCGATTTTGCCGTTGAAAGTTCGGAGATCCAGCCGGCTGCCAAGGCCTTGTCGGAAATATCGAGACCCTCTTGAAACCCGGAAACAGCACCGCCAAGACGCGTGTACCGCGCACGCCGCTGGACTCGCAACAACTTCCGTTTCATGTCCAGACAAACGCGAGGCCAGGTCGTCGAACCGTCCGCGAGACGGAGCATCCGGTGACGGCGCTGCGGCAAACCAAGTGGCGTTCAGAACGAGCGAACAAAACGCAGGCCGCTATTTAATCACGCGACGCGCATGCGAGTGCAAGCGACTTGACCTACTGCATCGGCGTATTACTCGACGAGGGATCGATTCTCGCGTCCGATTCACGCACGAACGCCGGCGTCGATAACTTTGCGAAGTTCTGCAAGATGACGGTATTCGAGCGTCGAGGCGACCGCGTCATCGTACTGTTGAGTTCCGGAAACCTTGCCGGAACACAGGCCGTTGTCAGTGTGCTGAACCAACGTTGCGCGGGCGGCGTGGATAATAATCTGTGGGGTGCCCAGACCATGTTCGATGCTGCGATGCTGGTAGCGGATGCAATGCGAGACATTGAGCGGCGCGACGGTGAATATATGCAGGAAAACGAGATCGGCTTCAACGCCTCGTTTATCATCGGCGGGCAGATTGCCGGCGAGGGATTGCGCCTGTTTCGCATCTATGCAGAAGGCAATTTCATCGAGGCCGGCGTGGACACGCCGTACTTTCAGACCGGTGAAACCAAATACGGCAAGCCGGTCATCGACCGCGTGATTACGCGTTCTAGGCCCCTTGCGGAAGCCGTGAAGTGCGTACTGGTGTCTTTTGATTCGACGCTGCGCAGCAACCTGTCAGTCGGCATGCCGATAGACCTGATGTGTTACGAGCGCGACAGCCTCGAAGTGCGGCGGCGCCGCCGGTTTGATGAAGGCGACGCCTATTTCACCGCGCTCAGTCTCGAATGGCGGGAAGGTTCGCGACAGGTGTTTCGTCATTTACCCGAGCTGCAATGGTGAGCGGTCGTTGCGAACGTCGCGGTCGTGATCGACGCCTTTATCATCACCTGTGAGCACGGCGGCAATCGGATTCCCGCGCCTTTTCAACAGTGGTTTCGGGGCCGCCGCGCGTTGCTCAATTCCCATTGCGGCTATGATCCTGGTGCGCTGGTCATGGCTCAAGCGCTGGCCGCAGCCTTCGCGGCGCCGCTAGTGATGTCTACGGTTAGCCGGTTGCTCGTCGATCTCAATCGTTCACTCGGCCATAAGCAGCTTTTCTCGGCGGCAACACGTCGGCTGCCAACCAAGATTCGTTCGGACATCATCGAACGGCACTATCGGCCCTATCGCGAAACGGTTGAACGCCTGGTGCGGCAATCGGCATCGCGCGGGCGTCGCGTGATTCACATTTCCTCGCACAGCTTTACGCCGGCGCTGGATGGCAAGGTGCGGATCGCCGATGTGGGTTTGCTTTACCACCCGAGCCGCCGCTACGAGAGCGAACTGTGCGCGCGCTGGAAGGCATCGCTCGCGGCGTTCCGTCCTGAACTCCGTGTGCGCCGCAACTACCCTTATGCAGGCAAAGGGGACGGGCTCACGTCGCACTTGCGCCTGCGCTTCGCGCCTGCCGCTTACGTCGGTGTTGAACTCGAAATTAATCAGGAAATCGTTCTGACCGCGGGCCGGCGCTGGACAGCGCTGCGCGGCGCGTTAATCGATTCGTTACGTGCGGTCTGTGCTATCCCACCCGGAGACGCTCCATGAAAATTCGCGTCGGCTTTGACATGAGCTATGAGTGTCCGCAGTCCACTCCGATGATACTCAACGTCAACGTCCATTTTACACGCGTGTCCGACCTTGTTGGTTGTGACGACCTGATCGTGGACCCTCCGACACCGATGGCGGCCTATCGCGACAGCTTCGGAAACTGGTGTACGCGCATGGTTGCGGTGCAGGGCCGCACGCGCCTTAGCGCCGATGTGTTGGTGAACGACAGCGGCGCACCCGATGTGGTGGTGCCGCAAGCACGGCAGATCGCGGTGCCGGAGCTGCCGGAGGAAACGTTGTTGTTCCTGCTCGGCAGCCGCTATTGCGAAACCGACCGGCTATCCGAGGCCGCGTGGGATCTGTTCGCATCCGCGCCAACGGGATGGGGCCGCGTGCAGGCGATCTGCGACTTTGTACATAGACATATCACCTTCGGTTATGAGCACGCGCGCATGACACGGACCGCGCTGGAAGCCTTTCACGACAAGACCGGCGTGTGTCGCGACTATGCGCACCTCGCCGTTGCCTTCTGCAGGTGCATGAACATCCCTGCCCGTTATTGCACCGGCTACCTGGGTGATATCGGCACACCGCCGCCGTACGGCACGATGGATTTCGCCGCCTGGTTCGAAGCTTTCCTCGAGGGCCGTTGGTACACCGTCGATGCCCGCAACAACACGCCGCGCATTGGCAGGGTGTTGATCGCGCGCGGGCGCGATGCCGCGGACGTCGCGATCAGCAGTACGTTCGGGCCCAACACATTGACGAGTTTCAGGGTATGGGCCGACGAAGTACGCGCCGCTTGAGCTATCGGCGTCGCGTGGTCGCGATTGTCGTATCGGCCAGCGGTTAGAGTACAGAGCGCTTTAATACGAGAGTGAATGCTCGCGCGCAGGCCGGGTTTCGCTGTTGTTTTGTGGGCGGGCTGTGAGGGATGCGGTGCGTCCGCCGCACCAGCGGCCAGCGCTTCCATGGACTCCACGGATAGGCACTGCTGCGTGAACTCCAATGATTTTTATATAAAACCGATTTAAAAACAGATACTTACACAAAATAGACTATTTCTCGCCAGAAAAGTGTGACTTCGCCCCTTGGTTGTCACTGCACGTGCGCGCTTAAAGTTTTCTGGGTTGCGGCAGAGATTCCATGAGCATTGCTTGTGCGGCAGCGAACAGACCGCTCCGCGATCGGAGTCGATAGTTATCGGGACGTCAGGAAGCAGTCGTTCAAAAAAAGTGACGTGCGTCCAGGTTACAGGGGCGCGTGCGAATACGAATACGAATGCGACTGCCACAAATACCTTTAAATCGTGGCGCCCATTAAATGTGCCAACCAACGTTCGTAAACTATCGAGGCCATCATGAAACAACCCAAAATCCCCGCCAAAACACGTGCGCTGCAAACCCCACTGGATTTGCATCGATTTCCGTTGAGTGCGCAGACTGATGCGACGCCCGGTCGCGAAGCGGTGCGCGAGTTGGCGCATCCAGTGACGGCGCCGCGCCAAACGCAGCGTCGTGCGGGTAAAGCGAAAAAGAGCCAGTCGGATATCTGATCGTGCTGCATGTGTGCGCAGGCAAAGCCGCCTACACTGGCTTGCGCCACTGAGCTAATGCCAACGTGACCACGGTTCCGCCTACTCCAGCGGGCGTAGCGGAGCAAGGCGCTGCCCCTCGGCCCGCGCCTGCCCCTACCCCTACCCCTGCGCGAGCGCGCGTGCCGCAAGTCGGTCGTTGGGCGCTGATTATTGCCTTGTGCGGCTTGCTGGTCGGCGGCAGCTACTACGCATTGCGGGCGTGTTTTCGTCAGGACAACCCCGCCGACAGCTTCATCACGGCGGTGGCGCAGCGTGGCAATCTGGAAGATACCGTCACGGCGACCGGCACGCTCCAGCCCAAGGAATTCGTCGACGTCGGCACGCAAGTCTCCGGGCAGGTGAAAAAGCTGCTGGTCGACGTGGGCGACGTGGTCAAGGCTGCGCAACTGCTCGCCGAGATCGACCCTTCGGTTTATCAGGCCAAGGTGGATGGTGATCGTGCGCAGATGCTCAACCAGCGGGCAACGCTTGCTGACCGGGAAGCTCAGGTAGCACTCGCCCAACTTCAGTTTACGCGGCAAAAAAATCTTGACCGCGAGAATGCCACCACCACCGAAGCCGTGCAAAGCGCCGAGGCGACGCAGCAGTCCGCCATGGCGCAGGCCGACGCCATTCGCGCGCAGATCAAGCAGACCGAATCGACCCTGCGCGGCGACGAGGCCAATCTGGGCTATACCAAAATCCATGCGCCGATTGCGGGCACCGTGGTGTCGCAGGCGGCAAAGCTGGGGCAAACCTTGAATGCCAATCAGCAGGCGCCGGTGGTGATGCGCATCGCGAATCTGGCGACGATGACGGTGCAGGCGCAGGTGTCGGAGGCGGATGTCCCCAAGCTCCACGTCGGGATGGACGTTTACTTCACCACGCTGGGCGGCAACAACCGTCGTTATTACAGCAAGCTGCGCCAGATACCGCCCACGCCCACGGTGGTGAACAATGTCGTGCTCTACGATGCGTTGTTCGATGTGGAGAATCCGAAGCAGGCGCTGATGACCCAGATGACGGCGCAAGTATTCTTCGTGGTGTCGAGTGCGCGCAACGCGGTGCTGGTGCCGTTGGCTGCGCTGCACCCGGTCGCGGCGGAGAGCCCGCCGCGTGCAGCTGACGCAGTATCCGGGAAGAGCGCAGGTGGTGCGCGCAAAGGAGGCGGCGATACGCGCAGTCAAATTTGGCGACGGACGCGCGCGGGTGAGCGTGGTTGGCGTCGATGGCAAGGTGGTGGAGCGTGAAGTCAAAGTCGGCGTGATGAACCGGGTGTCGGCGCAAATCTTGTCCGGTATCGAACCCGGCGACAAGGTAGTGATCGGCAACAAGACACCAGCGGCTGCCGTGCCGGCGAAGAGCACCAGCGCGCTGGTGCCGAATGCGCAGAATACACAGAAGGGCGGCGGCCGCCCGTGAGATCCGATGCGGCGAGCACGGTGACCGGCCAGCCACTGATTGAACTGGTGGACGTGACCAAGACCTACCACACCGGGGAGCTGGATAGAAGTGCTGCACGGTGTCAGCCTGAAAATTTACGCCGGGGAGTTTCTGGCGATCATGGGCGCCTCCGGATCGGGCAAGTCCACGCTCATGAACATGATCGGCTGCCTGGACCGGCCCACCAGCGGCACCTACCGCTTCATGGGTGAAGATGTATCGGGCTTCGAGCGCGACGAGTTGGCACGCTTGCGGCGCGAGGCGTTCGGTTTCGTGTTTCAAAGCTACAACCTGATCGGCACAGTGTCTGCGCTGGAGAACGTCGAGGTGCCGGCAGTGTATTCAGGAATGCCGCCGGCCGAACGCGATCGTCGTGCAAAAGAGCTGCTCGGCTCACTGGGCTTGGGTGACCGCCTCGAGCACCGGCCCAGCCAGCTTTCCGGCGGGCAGCAACAGCGCGTGTCGATTGCACGCGCGCTGATGAATGGCGGCCGCATTGTGCTGGCCGACGAACCCACCGGTGCGCTCGATAGCAAGAGCGGTGTCGAGGTGATGGCGCTGTTGCAGGATTTGTCGCGCCGTGGACACACCGTGATTCTTATTACCCATGCCCAAGAGATTGCCGCGGCGGCGCAGCGCATCATCGAAATCCGGGATGGCTCCATCGTGAGCGATCCCGGCCCGCAACTGTCAGTCGGATCACCGGCGCCGGAAATCAAGCAGTCCGCGCACGAAGGCGGCGCGTCCTTTGTGGGCGGTGCGTTCGAAGCGGCAAAGACCGCGGTTCGAGCGCTGCGCGCTAATCTTTTTCGCACCTCGCTGACGCTGCTGGGTATTGTGATCGGCGTGGCGTCGGTGATAGCGATGCTCGCCATCGGCGACGGCGCCAAGCAGTTGGTGCTCGACCGCATCAGTGCCATGGGTACGAATTTGCTGCTGATCCGTCCCGGCCCGCCTACCCGCAGAGGCGTGGGCGGTGCAGTGGCATCACTGGTGCCGGAGGATGCGGAGATGATTGCCGCGCTGCCGAACGTGCTGGCGGCGGTGCCTGAATTGGGTGGGAATGTGACAGCGCGCTTTGGGAATTCCGACTATCAGACGCAGGCGACGGGAACCTCCGCGACGTTTCCGGTGGCGCGCAACTGGGCGGTGAGCAGGGGCGTATTTTTTTCCACGGCGGATGTCACAAGCTATACCTCGGTGGTGGTGCTGGGCCAGACTGTTGCCGACAATCTTTTTCAAAAAGGCGTTGATCCCGTCGGGCAATACATCGTGCTGAACAATGTCATGTTTCAGGTGATCGGCCTGATGGCGGTGCGCGGGGCGTCACCGCAGGGGCAGGATCAGGACGACGTGGTGTTGGTGCCGTTGACGACAGGCGGCCTGCGCCTGTTCGGCCAGCGCTTTTTGCGCAACATTACCGTGGCAGTGGACGATGTGGAACGCATTGATGAAACGCAGGCTGCAGTGACGGCGTTGTTGCAATCACGCCATCAAAC
>VFLF01000720.1 GCA_009885185.1 Nitrosomonadales bacterium
GGGCGTTAAAGCCTTCGGCGGCGAACTCATTCCCGCCGGCAGCATCATCGTGCGCCAGCGCGGCACACGCATGCATGCGGGCGAGAATGTCGGCATGGGCCGCGATCACACCCTGTTTGCGAAAGTGACCGGGCGCGTCGATTTCGCGCAAAAAGGCGCGCAAAAACACACCGTGGTAAGTGTACTCCCGGCCTGAGATACTGGCTGATACCAGCAACAAGCCCTGTCGCTGACAGGGCTTTTTTGTCTCCGAAGTGTTGGCGAATATTAGCGCATACAATCATAAGTATTTGTTTTAAAATGAAATTTATAGACGAAGCCCTCATCGAAGTCCACGCCGGCAACGGCGGCGACGGCATGGCCAGCTTTCGCCGCGAGAAATTCATCCCTCGCGGCGGGCCGGATGGCGGCGACGGCGGTCGCGGCGGCAGCATCTATGCCATTGCCGACTGTAACATCAACACGCTGATCGATTACCGCTATGCGCGCATCCATCGCGCCAAGAACGGTGACAAGGGACAAGGCTCGGACTGCTACGGGCGCGGCGCGGACGACATCGAATTACGCATGCCGGTGGGCACCGTCATTAGCGATGCCGAAACCGGCGAGTTGATCGCCGACCTCGCCCGTCACGGGCAACGCGACATGATCGCGCGCGGCGGCAAGGGCGGCATCGGCAATCTGCATTTCAAATCCAGCACCAACCGCGCACCGCGCCAGTTCACGCGCGGCGAGGAAGGCGAAAACCGCCGGCTCAAGCTGGAACTGAAAGTACTTGCCGACGTCGGCCTGCTCGGCATGCCCAACGCCGGCAAGTCCACCTTGATCCGCGCCGTTTCCGCCGCCAAGCCCAAGGTTGCGGATTATCCTTTCACCACGCTGCACCCTAACCTGGGCGTGGTGCGCGCCAATCTCAACCGCAGTTTTGTCATCGCCGACATTCCCGGCCTGATCGAAGGTGCGGCAGAAGGCGCCGGCCTCGGCCACCAGTTTTTGCGCCATCTCGCGCGTACGCGGCTGTTACTGCATTTGATCGACGTAGCGCCGCTGGACGAAGGGGCCGATCCGGTCAAGGACGCCCGCGCGATCATCGCGGAATTGCGCAAGTACGACGAAGCCCTCTACAAAAAAACGCGCTGGCTGGTGCTCAACAAGATTGATCTGCTGGCGGAAGAAGTCCGCGAAAAAACCGTCAAGGACATCGTCCGGCGTTTGCGCTGGAAAGGACCCGTGTTCGTGATCTCGGCGATTTCCGCTACCGGCTGCAACGCGCTGGTACAGGCAATCATGGGGCACCTGGACAGCCTTCCCGCTGCGGCGGCCGTCGAGGACGACGCCCACGCGCTGGCCTGACCGGCGCCTGCAACGCAGACTGGTTTTTAGTGTTCTCCACACCATGACCTCTCCCCTGAAAACCGCCAAACGTTTCGTGGTCAAGGTCGGCTCCAGCCTCGTCACCAATCAGGGACAGGGCCTGGATCACGCCGCGCTCGCACGCTGGGCGGGGCAAATCGCGCAGTTGCGCAAACTCAATCGCGAAGTCGTGCTGGTGTCCAGCGGCGCCATCGCCGAAGGCATGCAACGGCTGGGTTGGAAGAAGCGCCCCCGCGCCGTGCATGAGCTACAGGCAGCGGCCGCCGTCGGTCAAATGGGACTGGTACAGGTATACGAGTCGTGCTTTCGAGTACACGGTTTGCTGACCTCGCAGATACTGCTCACGCATGACGACCTGGCGGATCGCAAGCGCTACCTCAACGCGCGCTCGACGCTGCGCACGCTGCTGGCGCTGGGCGTGATACCCATCATCAACGAAAACGATACCGTCGCCACTGATGAAATCCGCGTCGGCGACAACGACACGCTGGGTTCGCTGGTCACCAATCTCATCGAGGCCGACGTGCTGGTGATACTCACCGACCAAACCGGACTGTTCGACGCCGATCCAAGAACCCATCCGCAGGCAAAGCTGGTGTCCGAGGCCGACGCCAGCGATCCGGCACTCGAGAAAATGGCCGGCGGCGCGGGCAGCCACATCGGGCTGGGCGGCATGATTACCAAGGTCATTGCGGCGCAGCGCGCGGCGCGCGGGGGGGCGCACACGCTGATCGCCTCGGGCCATGAACCCGACGTTCTGGTACGCCTCGCGCAGGGCGAACGCATTGGCACGCTGCTGCGAGCCAAATCCGCCACGCTCGCGGCACGCAAACAATGGCTGGCCGACCATCTGCAAACACGCGGCAGCCTGATACTCGATGCGGGCGCGGTGCGCGCGCTGACTGCCGACGGCAAGAGCCTGCTGCCGATCGGCGTGCATGACGTCAGCGGAGAATTCGAACGCGGCGAAGCCGTGAGCTGCCGCGACGAACAACACCGCGAAATTGCACGCGGGCTGGTCAACTACAGCGCGTCCGAGGCGCGGCGCATCCTGCGCACGCCGTCCAGCGAGATCGAGGCCAAACTCGGCTACGTGGACGAACCGGAGTTGATACACCGCGACAATCTGGTATTGCTCTAAGTCGCGAGATGCGCCTATCCGCGCGACGCAGCGGATCGTATCAATCCGGGCGTCGCGGCGGCCCGTATTTCAGCGTCTGAAGAATCTGTTTTACTGGCGCGATGGTTTTTCTGCCGGGGCAAAAGTGCTCACGATGCAACGTCAGATGATGGTTATTGATGTCGCGAAATTCAATGCGCCGCCACGCGGGATCGCGGGCGCGCGACCACTCGCTGCCGGGCCTCCCAAACGCGTAGACCTTGAGTTCACGCGATTCGCAGCGTATGCCCTCGAATGAAACATTGGTCGCGCCGCCGCCGGACCTGACCACCAAGGTATACCTCACCACGCCGTCATCACCCACCGACACAGAAGCCGCATCCACGAAGTAACTGTTTGCCGTATTGGCACCCGCATCAAATTTAAGCAGGTTTTCAGGTTTTGGATAGGACGGAATCTGCGCCTGCAATTCCGCCCAGGATTTTTTCTCCTGATCGAGATCGTAGTCCCAGTCTTTCCACTGCGCTGCGGCAGGCCGAACCAGCAGCAGCGCACTCACCGCCGCCAGCGATACGATACGCAACCACACACGAGCCTGGATGTGTATCACTTAAAATATCCGTTATAAAACATATACTTACAATAAATCCCTTATCAAAGACGACGCCGTGGCCGCCTGTAACGGATCGACGGTCACACGGTATTGCGGATGATCCACGCCCGCCGCCAGCGTTGCCCCGGATTTCAAGGCTTGCCGCATTTTGTCATCCAGTTCAAAGCGCAGGAAGTGTACTGCGGACGTTTTTTCATCGGTTGAGCGGTCGAGGTCTTCGTCCGCTATCGCATACGCCGGCGGGAAGCCGGCCACGCGCACCCACACGCGGTCTTCGATGCCGATCAACTTCGCCAGCATACGTTGGCGTTCCTCGACGTCGGGGTACTCAATCATCATCGTCGCCTTCCAGTTGCCGCCGTCTGGAATCATCGGGTTATAGGCTTCGAGTTCGTCCTGAATGCCTGCTTCCTCGAAGATTTTTTCCACGCGCAGCATTTCCTGCACCTGGTAGCGCATGGTGAGCTCGTCTTCAAATATCAAGGTGATGTTGGCGCCGAGCGTCACGGTGCGTGTTTTCTTGTGCTCAATGACGCGCGCGCGAAAATCATTGCGTGCCTTGGTGTAGGCCTCGAGCGTCATCAGACTGTCGCGGGTAATTTTCGGCATAACTTCCTTATCGTTCCTTAGAGTCCATACGCAATACGCAGCAGCGTCACGGGATGCTGCTTGTCAGCCTTGTTTTCAACTCCGCTCTCGTTGATGCCTTGCTGAATATGCCGCCCCGCAATCGCGCAGTCCGAACTGATGTAATCCGGTTGCGATGCGCTCATCAGCTTGAACACCGGTCGTCCGATTTTCATCGAATTTTCGTAGTACTCGCTTTTCACGCCCCAAGTTCCGTCGTGCCCCGCGCAGCGCTCCACGGTGGTCACCGTAGTGCCGGGGATTTTTTCCAGCATCTCGCGCGTTTTTTGCCCCATGTTCTGCACGCGCAGATGGCACGGGATGTGGTACGACACGCGGCCCAGCGGTGTCTTGAAATCGGTTTTCAGCAGGCTGTCTTTCTGGCGCAGCACAAAGTACTCAAACGGGTCATACATCGCCTCGGCCACCGCCTTCACATTCGCGTCGTCCGGGAACATCAATGGCAATTCCTGCTTGAACATCAGCGCACACGACGGCACCGCGGCGAGTATGGCGTAGCCTTCGCGCGCGAGCTTCGCCAGCACCGGAATGTTGATCGCCTTGTTACGTGAGACCGCCTCCAGATCACCCAGTTCCAACTTGGGCATGCCGCAGCACGCCTCTTTTTCCACCAGCTTAGCGGGGATCTCGTTGTGCGCCAGGATTTTCAGCAGGTCATGGCCGATGCCCGGCTCGTTGTAATTGATATAACAAGTGGAATAGATCGCCACCTTGCCCGGCGTTTGCGCGCCATCGCGCACCGGAAAAGTCTCATTGATATGCGCCGTGTTGCGGAACTTCGCGCTGTCGTACTCGGGCAGCACGCGGTCTTTATGCACGCCAAGCACACTGTCCATCAATCCGCGCGCGGCGCTGTTCTTGTTGACTGCGTTAACCACCTGCACCACCACCGGAATCGACGCCAGTTTGCCCATCGCATCGGTACTCGACAGCAGCTTGTCGCGAAAACCCACTTCGCCTTTTTTGAACTTCACCGACTTGGCGCGCAGCATCAGATGCGGAAAATCGACATTCCATTCGTGCGGCGGCACGTACGGACATTTCGTCATGTAGCACATGTCGCACAGGTAGCATTGGTCCACCACCTTGCCGAAATCCACCTTCGCCACGCCCTCGACTTCCATCGTCGGGTTGTCGTCAATCAGATCGAACAGCGTCGGGAACGCCGTGCAAAGACTCACGCAGCGACGGCAGGTGTGGCAAATATCGAATACGCGCTCGAGTTCCTTGTTGAGCGATGCTTCGTCGTAAAACGCGTCCGACTTCCAGTCCAGCGCATGCCGCGTGGGCTTTTCCAGACTGCCTTCTTTAACGGTGATGGCCATTTTCTCGTGAGGTGTTAGGGGTTACGTGTTAGGGATGAAGCGTTCGCGGGCAAAAAAAAAGGTGCGGGGCAGGCGCCCCATTCACGCCCCACCCCTCACCTCCTCACGTCTCACTCCTCGCGCTGCTAATCGGCCAGTGCGTCCAGCGCTTTCTGGAAGCGGTTGGCATGCGAGCGCTCGGCTTTGGCCAGCGTCTCGAACCAGTCGGCGATTTCGTCGAAGCCTTCTTCGCGTGCCGACTTGGCCATGCCCGGGTACATGTCGGTGTACTCGTGGGTTTCGCCGGCAATGGCGGCCTTCAGGTTGTCGCGGGTGCGGCCGATCGGCAGATCGGTGGCGGGGTCGCCA
>VFLF01000576.1 GCA_009885185.1 Nitrosomonadales bacterium
CGCGCCGACCGTCGGCATCTGCCGCACCTTCGAGTGGCCGCGCGCGCAGCCCGAAACGCACGCCGCGATGGCGCTTGCGATCAGCAAACTCGGCGCGGCAGGCGTCGCGATGGTGGATGTGGATCTGCCGCCCAACTTCGCCGGGTTGGTGCAGGCGCAGATGGACATCATGACTTACGAAATGGCGCATTCGCTCGCGTATGAATGGCACGCCCATCGCGCGCGCCTGTCGGCGAAGTTGCAAGAGCTGATCGCGGCAGGCCTCGCACTGTCGCGTGATCGCCATGACGCCGCCGTCACCCTCGCGCGCAACTGCCGCCGCATGACCGGCGAGCTTTTTTCGCGCGCTGACGTGTTGCTCGCGCCCAGCGCCATGGGCGAAGCGCCCGCGGGCTTGGGCGCCACCGGCGACCCGCTGTTCAATCGCGTGTGGACGTTATTGCACACGCCGTGCGTGCATCTGCCGTTTACGCAGGGGCCGAAGGGATTGCCGGTCGGTTTGCAGGTGATAGGCCCGCGCGGCGCAGACCGGCGCACGCTGCTATGCGCGAATTACCTGATGGGCAAGCTCACGTAATCACGTAGCGTGCGCCGTGCGCACGAAACAACGCTACAGCGCCGTAATAGGCACGCCCTCGATGGCCGTCGACGGCTGGCCATCCACCCCCACCGGCACATCGCCCACCAGCGTGACGCGATAAAACTGGCGGTCGAAGTCGGAATCGAAAATATCGCGTGGCGCGAGATGCGCGGTGGCGCGGTTATCCCAGAACGCAACGCTGCCCGGCGCCCAGCGAAAGCGCGCGGTGAATTCGGGGCGCACGATGTGCTCCCACAAAAACTCCAGCAGCACCTGACTCTCGCGCGGCGACACGCCGATGATGGATTTCAGAAACGACGGGCTGACGAACAGCGCGCGCTCGCCGGTTTCGGGATGCACTCTGACGATGGGGTGTTCGCTCACCAGCGTGCGCTTCCTCATCAGCTCCTGATACTCCGGCGTTTGATCCACGCCGGGCGGCGGCGCGAAGCGATGCACGCCGCGCAAGCCATCGACAAACTTCTGCATCACCGGCGACAGCGCATTGTAGGCGGCCACCAGATTGGTAAATAACGTGTCGCCGCCATAGGGCGGCACGATATCGCCGCGCAACATCGACGCAGCGGGCGGATTGATCGCTGCGGTGATGTCGGTGTGCCAGCCCGACCACGGCCGAAACAGCACCTGCCCCTGAAAACGGTTGGCCTTGCGATCCTTGGCCACGGAATAAATTTGCGGATACTCGCCGTCGCTGCCGTACACCACATGCCCGGCGGTGGTGTCGCCGAACTGGCGCGCGGCGGCGATGTGCTTCGCGTGATCGAGATGCTGATCGCGAAAGAACACCACCTTCCAGCGCAGCAACGCGGCACGCACCGCGCTCACGTGCGCCGGCGGTAGCGGGCGCGACAGATCTACACCATGTATCTCGGCACCGCAGTGGATGGACATGGGAGCCACTTCAATTGCCCCGGACGACTGTGCTGCCGTTTGACGCATGGCTTGTACTGACATGGCTTATCTCCCTGGATTCGCGACCGAGTCCGATTCTCTACCTGTTTCGGGCATCAAAGCAATGCATCGTCAAACGGAAGTAGACTCACACAAAAATCGTAAGTATTTGTTTTTATTGATCTTTCATCCACGCTCTCCTGGCAGCGGAATGCCCGCTTCGGCGGCGCGATGTTGTGGCCGCTCGCTGGTATAGCCGGCGTTGGTGGTGTAGATGACGACCATGCGGCTGTCTTTGGCGGCTTCGATGCCGTGCGGCAACCCTGCCGGCAGACTGACCAAACTGCCCGGCGCCATCGGTACGGGATCGCGCTCTTCGAACGTAATCGCGCCGCACCCCTCGACGCAAAAAATCACTTCGTCGTCGTTGGGGTGTACATGAAAAGGCGTCACCTGCCCCGGCTCGTAGCAATTCATGCGCGTGACAAGATCCTTTGATTCAAGCAGAGGCTGGTTGACTCGCGCTTCGGGTGAATACTTTATCAGGCCGCTGATGTTGAGGGACTGCACGGTTCCAGTGGTCATAGTTGTTTCTCCAATTCAAATAAACGCGATGGCGAAATCGCGAAGGAGCACCCAGCCAGTGGGTCCACTCCTCACGCCTCACGCTGTTAATTAGCCTTCACGCCCGCCGTCTTGATCACCGGCCCCCACTTGTCGAGTTCGGCGCGGATGAATTTGGCGAATTCCTCCGGCGTGCCGCCCGCGGTTTCGATGCTGACCGCCGTCAGTTTGTCTTTCACGTCCTGCATCGCGAGCACGCGATTCGATTCGACGTTGAGCCGGGTGATGATGGGCTTGGGCGTGCCGGCGGGCGCCTGAAAGCCGTACCACACCAGCCCGTCGATGCGGGGCAAGCCGGCTTCCTTCATGGTGGGCACGTCGGGAAACGCCGAGACGCGCGCCGCGCTGGTGACGGCCAGCGCTCTCACGCGGCCCGATTTGATGAACGCCTGATGGCCGGCCACTGCGTCGAAGAACACCGGCACTTCGCCGGCGGCGAGCGCGGGTGCGCCGGTGCCGCTGCCTTTGTACGGTATGTGCTGGCTCGGTATGCCGGTGACGATTTTGAACATTTCGCCGACCAAGTGCGGCGCGCTGCCGGTGCCGGGCGAGCCCCAGCTCACGGCGCCGGGCTTGGATTTGGCGAGTGTGATGACCTCGCTCACGGATTTCACCGGCACCTGTGCGTTGGACATCATGAACACCGGCATGGTCGCTGAAAGAATAATCGGCACGAAATCCTTCACCGGGTCGTACGGCAGATTGGTATAGATGTGCGGCCCGATGCCGTGCGTGGTGATGCCGCTGTGCAGTATGGTGTAGCCATCGGGCGCGGCCTTGGCGACGACGTTGGTGCCGATCACGCCGCCCGATCCGGGGCGATTGTCGATCACCACCGTTTGCCCCAGCAAATCACCGAGCTTTTGTCCCATCACGCGCGCGAGCACGTCCGCCGCGCCGCCGGGCGGCAAAAACACCACCACGCGCAGCGGACGGTTGGGATAGTTTTGCTGGGCCTGAACACTAGCGACAAAGCCGCAGGCCATCGCAATGGCAGCGGCTGTTCCGGCAACAATTTTTGCGTTCATGGGTGATGTCCTCCGTTCATTCAAGAATTCGTTGAGTTTACCAGTGCCGCCGCCCCGCTGCCGGCGTTACCCCAGCGCCCCCGCCGCGCGCAACCGGTCGATCTCTGCCGATCCGGCGCCGAGCCAATCTGTCAGCACGGCAACCGTATGCTCACCGAGCATCGGCGCTGCGCTGCGGTACTGCACGGGCGTGGCGCTCAAGCGGATCGGATTGCCGACGGCGGCCACTTTGGTTCCGTCACTGCGTTCGAGTTCGACTTTAAGGCTGCGTTCGCGCGCCTGTTCCATCTCGAACACCTGTTGCAGATCGTTGATGCGCCCGTTCGGCACACCGCCCGCATCGAGCCTGGCCGCGAGGTCATCGACCTTATGTTGCGCGAACGTGATGCGCAGTTCGCCCAGCGCGAAATCGCGGTTGATCTGCCGCGTAGAGGGCGTGGCCATGCGTGCATCGCGCGCGAGGTCATCGCGCGCCAGCGCCGCGCACAAGGCCTGCCATTGCGTATTGTTGCCGCAAGCGACGATGAGATGTCCATCCGCGCATTGGAATGTTTCGTACGGCATCATGATGCCGCCGGACGATGTGCCCGTGCGCGCGGGCACTTTGCCGGTTTGGAAATAAGCGGCAGCCTGATGCGGACTGAGCGCCGCAACGGTGTCGAACAATGCCATGTCGATGTGCTGACCGAGGCCGCTCGCATCGCGTTCGCGCAGCGCCGCCAGAATGGCGATGCCCGCATACAGGCCGGTCGACAGATCGACGATGGACGCGCCGATTTTCATCGGCCCGCCACCCGGCACGCCGTCGGGATGGCCGGTCACGCTCATCAGCCCGCCGACGCCCTGAAAGATATAGTCGTAGCCCGGCCGCTCGCGCAGCGGCCCGGTCTGGCCGAATCCGGTGATCGAGCAATACACCAGCCGCGGGTTCAACGCGGACAACGTTGCATAATCGAGCCCGCGCCGCGCGAGATCGCCGACCTTGTAGTTCTCGATCAGCACGTCGACCTCGCACGCCAACCGGCGCACCAGCGCCGCGCCCGCGTCGTTCGCGAGGTCGATGGCAATGGAGCGCTTGTTGCGATTGGTGCTGCTGAAATAGGTCGAATCGCGGGTGGGTTCTCCGTGCTCGTCGGGCAGCCACGGCGGGCCCCACGGACGCGTGTCGTCGCCCACGCCGGGCCGCTCGATCTTGACCACATCGGCGCCCAGATCGGCCAGCGTCTGCGCGCAGCTCGGGCCGGCCAGCACCCGCGCGAGGTCGAGCACCCGCAAGCCAGCCAGCGCCGGAGCCCGAGACCGTAGCGCAGGCGCCGCCGCGCTCGATTTATTTTTCATAAAGGTGGCGTCTTGAAATCCGCTTGTTGCGCGGCACGTTACTGGATTTTGATTCCCGCCGCCTTCACCACATCACGCCACATCACGATCTCGCGGCGGATTTGCTCCTGCAATTCTTCGGGCGTGCTGGCCGCCGGCAACACGCCGTCGCCGCGCAGGCGTTCTTCCATCTCCTTGGTGCGTATCACCTTGCTGATCTCGCCGTGCAGGCGGTCCACGATGGCGCGCGGCACGCCTTTGGGGCCGATCACCGCGTGCCAGTTGTTGACTTC
Source organism: Nitrosomonadales bacterium (assembly GCA_009885185.1). The sequence goes on from VFLF01000576.1 coordinate 4,755, forward strand.
GTAACCCGGCACGCCCGCCTCGGCGATGGTCGGTATGGCCGGCTCGGTGGGTAAGCGCGCAGCGGTGGTCACCGCCAGCGCACGGATGCGCCCGGCCTTCACCTGCGACAGCGACGCCTGCGGCGTGGCAAACACCAGTTGCACCTGGCCGGCGATCAACTCGGTGAGTGCAGGACCGCCGCCTTTATACGGCACGTGCGTCATGCGAACACCCGCCATGTGCAAAAACTGCGCGTTGGCCAGATGCACGATGCCGCCCTGCCCGCTGGAACCATAGGCGACGTGATCGGGCCGCGCTTTCGCCAGCGAGATCAGCTCCTTGAGATTTTTCGCCGGCACCGACGGATGGATCACCGCGATCAGCGGGCCACTCGCCACGCGAATCACCGGCGTGAAATCATTTGCCGTGTCGAACTTGACGGCGTACAGACTCGGATTGATCGAAAAACTCGGCGTGATGAGGTTGAGGGTGTAGCCATCGGGCGCGGCGCGCATGCCCGCCTCGAAGCCAAGCATGCTGCCCGCGCCGGGACGGTTTTCGACGATCACCTGCTGACCCATGGATTCGGATAGTTTTTGCGCCAGCACGCGACCGACAAAATCCGTGCCGCCGCCGGGCGCGGCGGCGACGATGATGCGCACCGGTTTCACCGGATACGTCTGTGCGGCGACCGGCGCTGTCGCGACCACTGCCAACGTGAGTAACACCGCGCGATGCCGACGGACACCCAGCCACCTGCCTTCTTCTGCAACCCATGCCATGAAACACCTCAGATTTAAAAGAGCCGCTATCCTAGTCCGCGCGGCGGCGCGGTTCAATCAAAATATGGCATGCCGTTCGCCGCACGCGCGCCGGCGTTATACTTCCCACGACGACTCATGGAGACTCCCGTGCCACGACTCACTCGTACATTCGCCTTATTCACGCGCTGCCATCGTAGCGCTCTGACGTTTGCGTTGATGTCCTCGCTCGCGACAGGGACGGTGATGGTCGCGGCAGCGGACACTCAGTACCCCACGCGCCCGGTGCGCATGCTGGTGGGCTTCACCCCCGGCGGCACCAGCGATGTGGTGGCGCGCATTATCAGCCGAAAACTCACCGAAGCGTGGGGCCAGCAGTTCGTAGTGGATAACCGTGCCGGCGCAGCGGGCATGCTGGCCACCGAGCTTACCGCGCGCGCCGCACCCGACGGCCACACGCTGATTTTTATTTCGTCCACGTTTTCGATGCAGCCGAGTTCCACGCCGAATCTGCCGTACGATCCGCTACGCGATTTCACGCCCATTTCACTCGCGGTATCGTCGCCCTATATTCTTGTCGCGCATCCGTCGGTGGCTGCAAATTCCGTCAAGGATCTGATCGCGCTCGCCAAGGCTAAACCTGGCGCGCTGTCGAGCGCCACCGCCGGGCCGGGCAGCGCCATTCACGTCACTGCGGAGTTGTTCAACACCATGGCGGGTGTGAACATTTTGCTGGTGCCTTACAAAGGCGTGGTCGGCATCACCGATCTGATCGCGGGCCAGGTGAATCTGGCGTTCGCGGGTTTCGCGCAATCCATCGCGCATGTCAAAAGCGGGCGGCTGAAGGTGCTGGGCATCTCCACGCACACGCGCTCCGCGCTGATGCCGGAGATACCCACCATCGCGGAAGCCGCCGTGCCCGGCTTCGACGTGTCGATCTGGTACGGACTGCTGGGGCCGGCGAAACTGCCCAAGCCCATCCTCGGCAAGCTGCATGGCGGCGTGACGCAAGCGTTGAAAGCGCCCGACGTGCGCCAGTCGCTCACCGACCTGAGTGTGGAAAACATCGGCAGCACACCGGAACAGTTCGCGGCGACCATCCGCACCGACATCGACAAGTGGATGAAACTCGCCAAGAGCACGCCCAAGAAATAATTTTTTAAAACAAATACTTACGAAATACCCATGACCACCCCGTCACCCGCCGGCACGCATCGCGCGCTGCCGCGCAGCGTGGTGGTGCTGGGCTTCGTCAGCCTGCTGATGGATATCTCGTCGGAGATGATCCATGCGCTGCTGCCGGTGTTTCTCGTCACCGTGGTCGGCGCGAGCGCGATGTCGATCGGTCTCATCGAAGGCATCGCGGAAGCCACCGCGGCCTTCGTCAAAGTGTACTCCGGCGCGATCAGCGACTGGATCGGCCGCCGCAAACCATTGCTGCTGGCGGGATACGGACTCGCCGCCGCGTGCAAACCGTTGTTCGCGCTCGCCACCGGCATCGGCACCGTGCTCGCCGCGCGCACCATCGACCGCGTGGCCAAGGGCATACGCGGCGCGCCGCGCGATGCGCTGATCGCCGATGTCACGCCGGTGGAACTGCGCGGCGCGGCGTACGGTTTGCGCCAGTCGCTCGACAGCGTGGGCGCGGTGGCCGGCCCGTTGATTGCGGTGCTGCTGATGGCCGCCACTGCGGACAACTTTCGTTTTGTATTCTGGATCGCGGTGATTCCCGCGTTTTTGTGCGTGGCACTGATTATCTTTGGCGTGCGCGAACCGCCGCGTGCGCAGGCTGTTAAAAAACGTCCGTTCCCGGTCAGCCGCGCCGGCATGGCGCGGCTGCCGCGTTTGTTTTGGCATGTCACCGTGTTTGGCGCGGTGCTGACACTGGCACGCTTCTCCGAGGCGTTTTTGCTGCTGCGCGCGCAGAACGTGGGGCTTGCCGTCACCTGGGTGCCGGTGATCCTGGTGGCGATGAACCTCGTGTACGCCGTGAGCGCGTATCCGCTGGGCGCGCTATCGGATCGCGTCAACCGCAAGGCGATGCTCGCCGCCGGCGTGGCGCTGCTGATCGCCGCCGACGTGGTGCTCGCGCTGGCACCCAACGCATGGGCAGTTGGCGCAGGCGCGCTGCTGTGGGGCCTGCACATGGGCGCAACGCAGGGCCTGCTCGCGGCCATAGTCGCCGAGACTGCACCGGAAGACTTGCGCGGCACGGCGTTCGGCGTGTTCAACCTGATGAGCGGCGTGGCGCTGCTCGCCGCCAGCGTGATCGCCGGCGCACTGTGGACGTACTTCAGTCCCGCGATGACGTTTTACGCGGGGGCGTTGTTTGCGGCGGTGGCGCTGGCGGGGTTGCTCAAACGATGAAGCGATGTAACGAATACAGCGGCTATAATCGCCGCCAATACTCAGGGAGAAAAAATGAAATTCGGACACTTTGAGCAACAAGGACGTACGTTTTACGGCATCGTCGAAGGCGATCAGGTGGTTGAACTTGACGGCTCGATTTTCGACACCTACAAAACCACCAGCAAAAAACACGCGCTGGCGTCACTGAAAACGCTGCTGCCGTGCCGTCCAGCAAATTTTTACTGCGCCGGCATCAATTATGTTGCGCACATCGAGTGGGGCAACCAACGCAAAGGCACCAACACCAAGCCGCCGACCAAGGCCGACATCGGTTACCGCTCGCCCAGCGCGCTGTGCGCCACGGGCGAAACCATTCTCATCCCGGCAGATTCTCCGGGCCCGGTGCA
>VFLF01000550.1 GCA_009885185.1 Nitrosomonadales bacterium
CGGCGACTTACACCATCAACGCGAATATCTACTCCAAGCTGCCGTACGATCCGCGCAAGGATTTGTTTCCGGTGTCGATACTCGCCGCCGCGCCGTATGTGTTGTGCGTGCATCCCGCGCTGCCGGTAAAAACATTCAAGGAATTCGTCGCGCTGGCGAAAGCGCGGCCCGGTCAACTGAACTACGGTTCCGGCGGCACCGGCACCGGCCCGCAGATGGCGTTCGAGCTGATGAAGCTGCGCGCGGGCCTCGACATCGTGCATATCCCGTACAAAGGCACCGGCCCGGCGATGACCGAACAAATCGCGGGGCAAGTGCAGGTTGGTTTATTCAACCTGATCGCAGGCATGCAGGTGGTGCAATCAGGCCGCTTGCGCGCGCTCGCGGTGAGTGGCGTCAAGCGCGCCACGCGGCTGCCTGAAATACCAACACTGGCGGAAGCCGGCGTCAGCGGCCTTGAAGACGTGGGCGGCCACGCCATGTGGCTGCCTACCGGCGTGAACAAGGACATCGTTGCGCGCCTGCATCAGGAAATGGTGCGCGCAGTACAATCACCCGAAGTGAAGCCGCGACTCGAAGCCGAGGGCGCGGAGATTATCGCCAACACGCCGGAGCAGGCAGCAGCCGTGATACGCGCCGACCTCGAGAAATGGGCCGAGGTGGTGCGCAGGACAGGGATCAAGGCGAATTGATCCTCGCCACAACTTTATGGTTCACTGAGGAAACCGTGCGATTTCGGCATTGTGTGAGTTACGTGTCGCGGGAAAACGGCGAGGTTCGGCGGCAGGTCGTTGCGATTACCTCTGATATCCCGGCGCGCTGCGTTTTTCCGCGGCCATCTCCTTCGCCGTCGTCCCGAGTATTTCGATGAACCGCCGGGCCGCTGGCGAAAGGTAGGCGCCTTTTCGATAGTTCACCCCGATGCGCCGGCGCAATGTCATCCCCGCCACCGGGATCCTGACAAGTTTCAAGTCGGGCGGCTGTTCATCCAGTCACCACGCCGACTGGAACGTCAACAGATCGGACGTTGCGGCCATGCGCAGCTTGAGCCGGGCCGCGCTGACCTCCACGGCGGGCACGGGAGGGGCGATGCCACGCACCTCGAACAACTGGTCAAAGCGCCGCCGTATCACCGTATCGGCCGGCGATACGGCCCACCACTCCCGTCCGAGATCACGGATAGTGAGCCGCTTTTTTCCCGCCAGCGGATGCGCAGCCGATGCGATGACGACCAGATCGTCATCGAGCAGCGGCTCCTGAATCAGATCGTCGTCCGGTTGCGCGGGCAAGCCGCAGATGACGAGATCAAGCTCGCCGGCACGCAGCGCCGGCAGCGTAACATTGGTCTGGTCGACACTGATCACCAGGGTCACTTTCGTGGATATCTTCTTCAGCGCCGCATGCGCGGCCGCCAGCAGACGTTCCACCAGCGCGCCGGGCCCCGCTCCGATCCGCACGCGGCCCAACCGGCCTTGCGCGAGATCCGCCACTTCTCGTGCCACATCGGCGAGAGACAGACGCAGGCCGCGCACGCGGGTCAGAAGGGCATCGCCTTCGATCGTGAGTGCGACGCCCTTGGCTGTGCGGGTCACGAGTTTCGCCTGCAACGATTTCTCAAGCCGGCGCAGGCTCTTGCTAAGCGCAGTCGGGCTCAACCCGAGCGCCGCTGCCGCGCGCCCCAGATTGCGGTGCTCGGCGACCACGGCGAAATACTCGATATCCCGCAGCTCCATGTCCTGAACCAGAATTCAGCAGGTAGGGAAAACCGGATGATTGCGGACGTGAGAACGGTGTGTCAACATGATTTTGGATCATCGTTCGGAAAGTGTTCGGTCAATACTCATTCATTCACCGAGACGCGAAGGAGGCGTCATGCAAGCCTCGCGGATAGTTGTGATAGCGGCCATTGCCGGCACGGGCGCCGTGGCGCCGCCAGGTGTTGCGCAGTCGCAGCAGGAATTTCCCACGAAACCGGTCCGTCTCATCGTGGGGCTGGCGGCGGGCGGCGGCGTGGACACCACCGCGCGCCGTCGCGCAGAAGCTTACCGAAGCCTGGGGTCGCCAGGTGATTGTGGATAATCGCGCCGGCGCTACGCAGGCGATCGCCTTGGATCTCACCGCGAAGGCGGCTCCCGACGGCCACACGATTTGCATGATCACGGGGGCAACGACCATCAATTCGGCTGTCACACCCAAGCTGCCCTACGACCTGACAAAGGATCTCGCCGCGGTCTCGCAGGTGAGCACCTCTTACCTGGTGGTGTTTCAGAACGCCTCGCTGCCGGTGAAATCAATCAAGGAGCTGATCGCCTACGCCAAGGCGAACCCGGGTAAGGTTCGCTACGGATCGCCGGGCATGGGCGGCTCGCAGCACCTCGCGTGGGAAATGTTCGCCCGCATGACGGGAACCCAGCTCGTGCATGTGCCGTACAAGGGAGGTGGTGCCTTGATCACCGCGATGCTGGCGGGAGAAGTTCAGCTTGGAATGACCCCTCTCATCAACGTCAGACCGCACTTGTCTTCCGGACGTGTGCGTGCGCTGGCCATCACGGCGAAGGAACGCTCCTCCTCTGCACCGGACCTGCCGACTGTAGCGGAAGCTGGGGTGCCCGGTTACGAAGCAAACCAGTGGATCGGCATGGTGACCGGCGCGAAAGTTGCTCCCGCTATCATCAAGAAGCTGAATGCGGGAATCTCCGTGGCGCTGAAGTCGCCCGATGTGGTGCAGCGCCTCGCCGCCGACGGCTCCACCGCTTTCGCTTCCAGCTCCGAGGAGTTCGGTGCGCTGATCAAAGCCGAGATCGCCATGTGGCGCAAGCTCATCGCGGATGCGCGGCTGGTGCTTAACTGAAGAAGAAACCGCTGCGTGCAATAATGGATGGTGGGCGTATGAGCAACCAAGGGAACTAAACTCTGCAACGACGAAGTTGCCCCACCAGCAACACAGAAAAACGAGAACACAATATGAGATTGCAGACATTATTGATCGCGGTCGCGCTGGCCTGCATGGGAATGGCGATCAGCGGATGCTCCGCCATCGTGGCCGTCGGCGATGCGGCGATCACCGTCGGTGCAACCGCGGTAAAAATCACCGCCAAGGCCGTGGGCGCTGTGGCCGATGCGGTGATCCCCGACGGCGACAAAAAGAAAGAGGACAAGTAGCCATAGCGTAGCGTGCGCTATGCGCACGACAAACGCGGCGAACCAGTGCAGCGGTGCGCGGCTCCTGCTGCTGCCACGCGGCAC
>VFLF01000785.1 GCA_009885185.1 Nitrosomonadales bacterium
CGTGCCCGAAGGTGAGCTTGCCCGGCGACTTGCGCGCGAGCGAGGTCAGCTCCGCAAGCGTTTTGGCGGGCACGTGCGGGTTCACCACCAGCGCCGACATGCCGACCGATATGCCGCTGACGGGCACGAAGTCCTTCACATAGTCGTAGGGCAGTTTTTTGTAGAGGCTCGGATTGGCCGCGTGCGTGGAGTTGGTGCCGACGAGCAGTGTGTAGCCGTCCGGCGCCGAACGCGCGACATGCTCCGCCGCGAGTATACCGTTCGCGCCGGGGCGCGGATCAATCACGATGTTCTGCTTCGCCATGGTGGTGATTTCATTGCCGAGCGCCCGCGCGGTGTTTTCCGGAAAGCCCGTGCTCATCGCCACAAAGCGCAGCGGCTTCGATGGGAAGGGTGTCTGCGCATTGGCGGCAGCGCCGTGCAGCATGCCGATAATGCCTAACGTCCAGCAGAGTCGATGGGTCATGGATGTCGCTTATTTGTTCGTCACCGGGCCGGTGCCCTTGTAAATCAGCTTCTGCAAACCGCGCGCGGTTTGCGCGACGTACAAATTGCCCTTGGAGTCGGTGGTGATTTGATGGCCGCCGGCGAGCAGCCCGCCGCCGCCGATGACATCGACGAACTCCAGCGTTTTGCGGTCGAGCACCACGATGTCGATGCCGCCGCCGACGTAGAGAAAGCGCTGCTCCGGATCGGGCGACAGCGCGAGGTTGCGCGCGAATGGCGCGTTGTGCCGCACGTATTGCTTCAAAAATTTTCCTTCGCTGGTGAACATCTGCACGCGGCGGTTTTCGCGGTCGGCCACGTAGACCAAGCCGTCGTCCGCGACGCGAATCGCGTGCACGATGCTGAACTGATCGGGGCCGGGCCCGTCGGGCACGGCCTTGAGGCTCGGCGGCGGGCAGTCGAATTTGTCCACGGGCTTGTTGCCGAACGCGCCCCACATGCGCTTGAATTTGCCGGTATCGGCATCGAACACCGCCACGCGATGATTGCCGTAGCCGTCGGCGACGAAAATTTCGTTGGTCTTGCGATGCACCCACACATCGGCGGGCTGTTGCAGGTTCAGGGTATCGGCGTTGCCCTTGCTTTGCGTGGCGCGGCCTATTTGCATGATGAATTTTCCGTCCGGTGTGAACTTGAGCAACTGGTCATCGCTCGCGGGCTTTAGCCCCGGCAAATCGCGGCCCACGCAGTTGTTGCCGCCCACCCACACATTGCCCTTGTAATCGATGTGGATGCCGTGCTCTCGTTGCGGCCATTCATAACCTTTATTGTGATCTGCGTCACCGCCCCAACTGCGCAGATAGTTGCCGGCACTGTCGAAGATGATGATGGCGGGTGCGGCCATTTTGGCGTTGTCGCCTTGCAGCGTGCGCGGGCGGTGCAGCACCCACACGTTGTCCTGTGCGTCGATGGCGATGCTGGAGGCGTCGCCGAGTTTGAATTTCTCCGGGATTTTCGGCCACGATTTGTCGAGTTCGAATTTCGGGCCGTCGGCGGCGAGAGCACCCGTGCAGAGTGCAATGGTGGTGATTAACAGTGCGTGTATAAGATTTTTTATTTTCATGTGATCTCCCTGGGTTGCGTGTTCAAGCCGGTTCCATGCCCTTGGTGCGGATCAGCGCATGCGCTGCGGGCGCTTTAAAAAACGCCGTCAGTGCATCGGCCGCGGCAGCCACTTGACTGTCAACGTGCCGGCCCGTGGCAAAAAACGTAATCTCCTCGATCTCTTTCGGCAAGCCGCCGGCGATATCGATGCCCGGCACCGGCATCAGTTCGCTCATCTGCTGAAAACCGATTTCCGCTTCGCCGCACGCGACCACCGCGCCGACGGGCTGGCCGCGGATTTGTTGCACCTTGGCAGCCAGTTGATCGGCAATGCCCATGCGTGTAAACAGGCCAATGAGATACACGCCGCTGGGGCCGCCGGAATACGCGATGGATTTGGCCGCCAGCATCGCGCGCCTGAAGGCCTCGGCGGAACGGATGTCGGGCTTGGGCGCGCCTTGTTTGACCGCGATCGCCACCCACGAGCTGGCGACATCAACACGGCTGCCCTTGGCGAATTTGCCGGCGGCAATCAATTCATCAATCGCGTTGCCCGACATCACCGCCAGATCGGTGGGCTCGCCGGCCTTCGCGCGGGCGACGATCTCCTGCGTGGTGATCCAGGTGCTGACGACCTTGTGGCCGGTGGCGCGCTCGAATTGGGGAACCAATTCGACATACGCTTCCTTGAATGCGGCAGTGGCCATTACTTTAATGATCGGCATGGAGGTATATTTATAAGTATTTGTTTTTAAAAGATATTTTATTATGCAGACGAGGCTATGGCCGAAAGTTTACCCGATGGCCGTCGCCGCGAATTGCCGAGGCGTGACTATGCGAAACGGCAACGGTCTGACCTTGCGTGATGCCAGCGCGAGCAGATCCCCATCCTTGGTAATCAGCGCATCGGCGCGGCAGTCGCGCGCGAGTTCCAGAAACATCTGGTCGTCGGCGTCGGCGCAACGCGGAAGGGTATCAATGACGTGAGGCGTGGCGCAGTCCCGCACGTCGCGCGTGAGCGCACGGCATTGCGCCAGCGCGGCGTCTTGCGCCTCCATGCTCAGGTGGCGTCCGGACAGGGGATAGCCCAGGACGCGGATCAATTCCGTTTCGCATGCGGCACTGATAAACACGGCGGCTTCGCCCTTGGCAACTGCGGCCTGAATCGGCGCAACACCCGCATCAGCAAACACCAGCCAGTCGAGCCACACATTGGTGTCGAGTACCAGACGCATCAAGCTTCGTGGCAGCTGATGCCGTCGTGACGCGCGGCGAAATGCAGTACCTCGGTGGCGCAGGCGGCGGGATGCAGGCAGTGCAGGTTGTGATATTTCTGCGGGATGTGAACGAGCGTGTGTTCGCGCACCGAGCGGCGCAGCAAATCCAGTTGCTCGGGCGTGGTGTGCGTGTCGTGCGACGGATACAAGCCCAGCAGCGGCGCCGCAATGCGCGGCAGATACGGCGCGGCATCGAGGCTGTAAAACAGCTTTTGCATGGCGATCATCACTTCGATATCCGACTGGCCTTGCTCCTCGGAAAACCACGCCATCAGGCCGGGGTCGGTGCCCGGCGGAAAGCGATCCGCTGTGTTTTTGCCTTGCGCGTAACCGCGCGCGCCGAGCGCGCGCAGCGCGGCCTCCTGCGAGGCATGGCCGAAACTGCCGCGCGTTTTTGCCGCCTGATTCAGTTGCATGGGCGTGGACACCAGGCTTAACGTGCGCACGCGATGCGGGCGTTCGGCGGCGAACAGTATGCCGAGAATGCCGCCCATCGATTCGCCGCAATAGTGGACCGACTGTGCCGATGCCACGCCGGCATGATCGAGGATGGCTTCGAGATCATTCAGATAGGCGTTAACCGCAATGCCGGTGTTGAGATCAAAGTCTTTCGATGAGCGGCCAAAGCCGCGCAGATCAGGACGAATCACCTTGTAAAAGCGCGCGAGATAGGGCACCCACTGAAACCAGAATTTCGACGAGCGTGCAAAGCCGTGTTGCAACACGATAAACGGTGCGTCGCGCCACGGATCGGTGTAGTCGTCGAGCTCGTAATACAGGCTGGGCTGGCCGGTGCGTTGGAGGAGAGGCATGCGTGAAGTGTAACGCGGGTGACACGCGGGATTAGTTGCCCGGCACGCCCGCGAACCGTACGCGACCGCTGTTGCCATTGTCCCGCGTGACGGTCACGCGCACCCAGTTGACCGCCGGGCTGCCGAACACTTCGATGCGCGTAAAGTTGCGCAGCGTCTGGCCTGTTTGCGCATCCATCAGGGGTTGATCGATGCGATGGCGGTGCGTGTCGCCGTGGATCAGCAGCACTTCGCCGCCGGTTTCGTTTCCAAAGCGCTGCGTTTCGCGCGCGATGGTTGCCATGATCGCGCTGTAGTTGCGCCGCACGCCGCCGGTGATCGACCAGGGATTGGCCTGCATCGTCAGTACCACCGCGCCGCGGGCTTGCGCGCGCGCCGCGCGAAATGTCTCCACGATCCACGCTTCCACCATCTTTGTGCGCGCGGCGGATTCCTGTGGCTGCCGCGCGTTGTTGTCGCCGCCGGGCATGTTGAGCGTGGCGAACACCACGCCGCCGTGTTCCCAGCGCGCATGTTCGGGATAAGCGGCGCTTTGCCGCTGCAATGCCAACTTGCGTTGACCGATCGCATAGGTATCGGCGAAAAAAATCTGCCGCAGCTGCCGCAGGCGATCTTCTGGCTCACGTTCGGCGTCTGCCGCGCCCAGCGCGCGCCAGCAATCTGTCCAGTCGTTGTCGCCGGGCGCGTAGATCAGCGGATGATGCGATAGCGCGAACTCATTGCGGCGCTGCTGATACAACGCGTCGCTGCACGGCGCCCAACTGCTTTTGAAATCACCGACGTGAATCACGAAAGCCAGCGGCGCGCGATTCATCGCGGCGATCACGTCGATGAACTGCGCATGCTCCGCCTCGGTATAAGGCGCGTCGCCGAAAGCGGCGAAAGTGAAGCTTTGCGCGGGCAGGTGTCCCGCGCAACACAGCAGCAGCGCCGCGCAGAGTTGCAGGATTCGGTGCGGGCGGAATGGAAGTGGCACGAGAGGTAATTCGTAAGTATTTGTTTTTATTGAGTAATTTTTCTAGGCATCCAACGTCTTGCGCAGGCGGTAAATCAGTTCCAGTGCGTCACGCGGGGTGAGCGCATCGGGATCGACCGCGCGCAGCGCGCCAACCAGTGGATGCTCGGCGGGCGTTTCCGCTTCTGCTGTCGTGTTGGCGCTGGCGTTTGGATTCGCAAATAAATCGCGTTGCGGTGTCGCCGCCGAACTTTTTTCTTCCAGCTCCGCAAGGTTGCGCCGCGCGGCGCGGATCACGCTCGACGGCACGCCCGCCAGTTGCGCCACCTGCAAGCCGTAGCTTTGATTCGCCGGGCCTTCTTCCACGCTGTGCAGAAATACGATGTGATCCTTGTGCTCCACCGCGTCGAAATGCACATTGACCGATTCCTTGAATCGTACCGCCAGTTCGGTGAGCTCGAAGTAGTGCGTGGCGAACAGCGAATAGCAGCGGTTTTTTTCTATCAGATGGCGCGCGATGGCCCATGCCAGCGCCAGGCCGTCGTAGGTGGACGTGCCGCGTCCGACCTCATCCATCAGCACCAGGCTTTTCGGCGTGGCGTGATGCAGGATGTACGCAGCCTCGGTCATTTCCACCATGAAGGTGGAGCGGCCTCCCGCCAGATCGTCCGCCGCGCCGATGCGCGTAAAAATCTGATCCACCGGGCCGAGCTTGGCGCGCGTGGCGGGCACGAACGAGCCGCAATGCGCTAGCAGCACGATCAGCGCCACTTGCCGCATGTAAGTGGATTTGCCGCCCATGTTGGGGCCGGTGATGAGCAGCATCTGCCGCGCGGGCGACAGCCGCGTGTCGTTGGGGATGAACTGATCGACTTGCGCCTGCACAACCGGATGTCGTCCGCCGTCGATCTCGATAATCGCGTCGTCGGTGAATTGCGGCGCGCACCAGTCCAGCGCCGACGCGCGCGCGGCGAAGGTGGTCAGCAAATCCAGCTCCGCCAGCGCGGCGGCGGTTTGCTGTAACACGGAGATGTGCGGCGCGAGTTCATCGAGCAGTTTTTCGTAGAGCAGTTTTTCACGCGCCAGCGCGCGGTCCTGCGCCGACAGCGCCTTGTCCTCGAAGGTTTTTAATTCCGGCGTGATGTAACGCTCGGCGTTTTTCAGTGTTTGCCGCCGGCGATAATCATCGGGCACTTTGTCGCTTTGCGCGCGCGAGACCTCGATGTAAAAACCATGCACGCGGTTGTATTCGACCTTGAGATTGGCGATGCCGGTGCGCGCTTTTTCACGTGTTTCGAGCGCCAGCAGGAATTCGCCGCAGTTGGTCTGGATGGCGCGCAGCTCGTCGAGTTCCGCATCAAAGCCATCGGCGATGACGCCGCCTTCGCGCAGCACGCTCGACGGCTCGTCGCGTATCGCGCGGGCGAGCAGCGTAGCGAGCGCATCGCGCGGCGCCAGCGCGGCGGTGATATCCGTCATGCGCGGGCTGGCGGTCACCGCCAGCGCCGCGTTCAGTTCCGGCAGGCGCTTTAAGGTATCGCGCAGGCCCGACAGGTCGCGCGGGCGCGCGGTCTTCAGCGCCAGCCGCGCGGTGATGCGCTCCACATCAACAAAGGTGCGCAACAGCGCATGCACATCATCGTGAATGCGGGTGTGGATCAGCTCGCCCACTGCCTGCTGGCGCGCGCGCGGCACACTGCGCTCCGCCAGCGGATGATGCAGCACGTGGCGCAGCAGACGGCTGCCCATGCCGTTGGCGCACTGATCCAGCAGCGATAGCAGCGTCGGCGCGGCCTCGCCGCGTATGGTTTCGGTGATCTCCAGGTTGCGCCGCGTGGCCGGATCCATGCGCACCCACACGCCGGTGTGCTCGACCGTCAGCGCGCGCACATGCGCGATGGCCGCGCCCTGCGTCGATTTCACGTAATCGAGCAGCGCATTGGCGGCGCCGATGGCGATGCTCATCTGCTCCGCGCCGAAGCCATTCAGATCGTGCGTGCCGAATTGCGCGCACAGATTGCGCCGCGCCGCGTCCGCGTCAAAGTGCCACGGTGCCACGCGGCGCAGCGGTGTCTTGCCCGCATCAAACGCCGCGGCGTCAAAGTTCTCCGGCGCGAGTATCTCCGCCGGGCGCAGGCGTTCGAGTTCACCCGCGAGATTAACCCATGCCGTTTCCATCACCGCGAAGCGCCCGGACGCGAGCGACAACCACGCCAACCCCAGCATGTCGCGCGAGCGGTTCACGCACAAGAGAATGTTGTCGCGCTTGTCGTCAAGCAGCGCGGTATCGGTCAGCGTGCCGGGCGTAACGATGCGCATCACCTTACGCTCGACCGGCCCTTTGGATGTCGCCGGGTCGCCAATCTGCTCGCAGATCGCCACCGATTCGCCGAGTTTCACCAGCTTGGCAAGATATTGCTCGGCGGCGTGATACGGCACACCCGCCATCTTGATCGGCACGCCCGCCGAAGCGCCGCGGCTGGTCAGCGTGATGTCCAGCAACCGCGACGCACGTTCTGCGTCATCGTAAAACAACTCGTAAAAATCACCCATCCGATAGAAGAGAAGCTTGTCCGGATGGTCGGCCTTGATGCGCAGGTATTGCTGCATCATGGGTGTATGTTTGCTAAAACCAAGGTCGTTCAAGGTAATGTTATTCCTGAAAAAATTCTCTCTAACTACATGTTCTCATTGCACTTATTGGAAAATTTACGTTGCTCCCTATGCACAGATTAGACCATTCTTGCACAACCTTGTCAGACAGTTTGGTGTAGGTGGCGGTATAGGTTTACGATCATTTTGAAATGAAGAAACCACTTCCTTTACTGACTCCCCGGATTATCTCCGACATGCGACCCGGTGACGAGTGCGGGGATACCGACTACCCCGGATTGCGGGTGCGCCGCACGAATGCCGCCCGCGTGTTTTTCTATCGCTATCGCTCACTTGATGGTGCGTTGCGTGAGATTAAGCTTGGCGAATTTGGTGCTATGACTTTGGCTGAGGCTCGAAAGGCTTTGGGAAGGCTCAAACTTGATCGTGAAAAGGGTATTGACCCCCAGCTACAGAAGCAGCACGTACGAAACGAAGCGCGCCAGCAACGTGAAGCGGAAAGGCAAGCCAAGTATACGGTTGAAAAACTCGTCGAAGACTACATTGCCGAGAGATTGGACAAACAAAAGCGAGGCTACGAAGGGGCTCGGCTCTTGCGTCGTGATTTCCTTCCAAAGCTCGGGGATCGGGCCGCTACTGCTCTGACGCGACGGGTTTTACAGGATGAAGTAATTCGACCAATGTTGAAGCGCGCTCCGCGCGGCGGCACATATCTGCTTTCGCGCATACGTTGCGCTTACATGCACGCCGTAGAACAAGGGCGCATTCCAGATGACTTTGTGTTTCCGACACTTGGTATCAAAGGCGCGCCTCAGGTGCGTAGAAAACGTGCCTTTACGGATGCTGAACTCGCGACGTTCATCCGGTGGCTACCACGCAGCCCCTATAGCCGTACCGTGCGCGATGCGCTTCTCTTGGTGTTGTTCACCGGTTGCCGATCAGGTGAAGTGGTCGCTGCGCTCTGGCGCGATGTTGATCTTGAGCGTGCGGTTTGGGCTCTTCGCGAGACGAAGAACGGTGAACCCCATGACGTAATGCTTGCGAGCCAGGCTGTTAACCTATTGAAAGTTCGTCGATCGTTGGATGACATCTTCGTATTTCCTTCGCCAGTGGGCGGCCGCCATGTGGGTCAAAAAGCACTGGGACTCGCGCAATATGAAGCGCGTAAGGAATCCAAGGATGTGCCGCGAGCCGACCCAATTGAGGTGGCGTGGACGGTTCATGATTTGCGTCGCACGGTGGCTACCGGACTTGCAAAGCTTGGCTGCTCGCGCGTCGTGCAGGACCGTATTCTCAATCACGTTGATAGTTCCGTAAGCGCCATCTATGATCGGCATCGCTATGATATCGAGGCGCGGGAATGGTTGCAGAAGTGGGCGGATTATCTTGAATCGCTAACGGTGCGCAACGTGGTGCCGTTGCGTGCCGCCTGACCTGCAGTCTCCCTACTCGTCGTCGAGCGCGGGGCACTTGGCATTGACGAGTGGATCAATCCAATCTGCTTTGTGCCGTGCCCATGCTATCCACTGCCCGAGTTCGCTGTCCGGTCCAATGCGGCCGTGCTCGTGCGTCGCCTTCGTTTCGACAGCAGCAACGTAGGCGCGAATATCTTCCGA
>VFLF01000772.1 GCA_009885185.1 Nitrosomonadales bacterium
CACCACCATCATCGAAACCGGCATCGACATACCCACTGCCAACACCATCATCATCAATCGCGCCGACCGCTTTGGGCTGGCGCAACTGCATCAGTTGCGCGGACGCGTGGGCCGTTCGCACCATCAGGCGTATGCTTACCTCTTATTGCCCGACGAAGGCAACATCACGCCGCAGGCGAAAAAGCGCCTCGAAGCGATACAGATGATGGAAGAACTCGGCTCGGGATTCTTTCTTGCCATGCACGATCTCGAAATTCGCGGCGCGGGCGAAGTGCTCGGCGAATCGCAAAGCGGCGAGATGCAGGAAGTCGGCTTTAACATGTACGCCGCCATGCTCGACACCGCCGTGCGCGCCCTGAAGCAAGGCAAGGAGCCTGATCTCGCCGCACCGCTGGGCGTCACCACCGAAATCAACCTGCACGTGCCCGCGCTGCTGCCGCCGGATTATTGCAGTGACGTGCATGAGCGCCTGGTGCTCTACAAGCGCCTCGCCAACTGCGACAGCGACGAAGAACTCGACCGCCTGCGCGAAGAACTTATCGACCGCTTTGGCGACATGCCGGGCGCGGCGCGCGCACTGATCGACTGCCACCGGCTGCGTCTGGCCTGCAAACCGCTGGGCATCTCGCGCATCGACGCCAGCGAATTGGCGATACAGTTGCAGTTCATCCCCAAGCCGCCGATTGATCCGATGAAAATCATCAAACTCATCCAGACCAAACACAATTACAAACTCGCCGGGCAGGATCGGCTGCGCATCGAGGTCAACACCGATGATGTGGCTGCGCGCGTGGCGCTGATTAAAGACGTCTTTAAACTCCTTTCATAAAGTTGTTTAAAAACAAATACTTATGATATTTTATTCCCATAGCGCCCATGTTACGCAAGCGCCCGCCCCCGCCCATCTCCGGCTTTGATGCTTTGGTCGAAAAGCATGTGCGGGAAGCGCAGGCGCAAGGCGTGTTCGACAATCTGCCGGGCGCGGGCGCGCCGCTCAAGCTCGACGATGATGCGATGGTGCCGGAGGAATTGCGCGCGGCCTATCGCGTTCTGAAAAATTCAGGCTATGTACCGCCCGAAGTCGAAGCACTGCGTGACCTGCGCGAAATCGAACTCATGCTCGACAACACGCGCGATGAAGCTGAGCGCAACACGCTGGTCGGAAAATTCAACGTGCTGCTCTCGCGCGCGGGTGCGATGCGCGGGCGCAACTTCGCGGTGGATGGCGATTATTTTCAGAAGGTCGCGGAAAAACTCGCTGCGCGGCGGCACCGCTGAGCGTTGGCGATGGCGCCCCACCTGTGGAGTGCGGGAGCTTGCTCCCGCTTCCAACCACCGTGGCAAGTCCCGGAACTCCAAAGCGGGAGCAAGCTCCCGCACTCCATATGCTTCGTGGATGGGTTAGGTTTTCCCCGCACCCGGCTGCATCGCCTGCAACATCGCTTGCACCAGCGTCTCAGGCTCCTGCGCGCCCGACACGCCCACCGCGCGGTTGAAAATAAAAAACGGCACGCCGCCGATACCGGCGTTGCGCACTTCGATATCCGCGCCCACCACCACGTCACGCTCGGCATTGCTGGCGAGCCACGCTTTGGTCTGCGCGAGATCAAGCCCGCCCTTGGCGCCCACCGCCGCCAGCGTGTCGATGTCGGTCAGGTTCGCGCCCTTGACGAAATACGCCTCGAACAACACTTCCGCCACGGCATCCTGCTTGCCTTGTTGGTCGGCGTAGTGCAACAAACGATGCGCGTTCACCGTGTTCGGCTGCACTTCGATGTTGTCGAACGCAAACGGAATGCCGACGGTTTCGCCGACCTTGGTAACACGCTCGTAATTGCCCTTGCCGCGCGCGCCGAATTTACGCGCGACATAGTCCACGCGCGGAATGCCCTCGGGCGGCAGATCGGGATTTAACTGAAACGGTAACCAGCGCACGGCTGGTTTGACATCGGGACGCTGCTCGGCGAGCAGCTTCAGCGCGGTTTCGAGCCGGCGCTTACCGATGAAACACCACGGTCAAACCACGTCGGATACGACGTCGATCCTGAGTTCTATTTGCTGTCCGGCGGGTGCGTTCATGGCGGCCCCTTTCCTTGGGTAAAGTAATTGTGAAACTGCTCGCGCAGTGTAGCCTTCAGCATCTTGCCCGTCGAGGTTTTCGGTATCGCCTCGACAAACAGCACGGCGTCCGGTAACCAGAATTTGGCGAACATGGGCGCAAGATGCTCACGCAGCGCATCGGCGGTTGCGCTCTGCCCCGCCTTCAACACCACCACCGCCAGCGGGCGCTCATCCCACTTGGGATGCGGCACGCCGATCACCGCGACTTCCAATACCGCCGGGTGCGCCACCAGCGCGTTTTCCAGATCGACCGAACTGATCCACTCGCCGCCGGATTTCACCAGGTCCTTGATACGGTCGGCGATCTTGACGTAGCCGTGCGCATCCATGATCGCGATGTCGCCGGTGCGAAACCAGCCGTCGGCTGTCCATTTATCATGCTCGGCCGGCAACTCGTGATAGCCGGACGCCACCCACGGCCCGCGGATTTGCAACTCGCCCATCGACTTGCCGTCCCACGGCGCTTCGCCGCTTTCACTTATGGTGCGTACTTCGACAAACGGCGGCGGCACGCCTTGCTTGGCACGCACGGCATAACGTTCGTCCTCCGACAGGCCTTCGAGCTCGCGCTTGATGAAATTCACCGCGCCCAGCGGCGAGGTTTCGGTCATGCCCCAGCCGTGAATCACGCGCATGCCGAACTGGTCGAACGCCCGGATCATTGACTCCGGCGCAGCAGCACCGCCGCACACCATACGCAACTCTTTTTGCAACGCCCAGCGTTGGGGTTCTTTCTGCAAGGCTTGCAGCAGGCCCATCCAGATGGTTGGCACGCCCGCGGACAACGTTACCTTTTCGGATTCATAAAGATCGAGCAGATTCACCGCGTCCAGATGCGGGCCCGGGAACGCCAGCTTCGCGCCCATCATCACCGCAGTGAACGGCGTGCCCCACGCATTGACATGAAACATCGGTACGATCGGACACAACGAATCGCGATTACTCAAGCCCAGGCAATCCACCGTCGCCGTCGCCAGCGAATGCAAAACAATCGAACGATGGGTATAGACCACGCCTTTCGGCTTGCCGGTGGTG
Source organism: Nitrosomonadales bacterium (assembly GCA_009885185.1). The sequence goes on from VFLF01000772.1 coordinate 3,157, forward strand.
CCGGAGGTGTAACACATGCCCGCCGCGTCGTTTTCATCGATCACCGGCGGCGCAAACGATGGCGCGCCGGCGAGCAGCTTTTCGTAATCATCGTAACCCGCCGGCACGCGCTGGCCGGAGAGCGGCACCACAAAAATACGCTCAAACTTCACCTGCGATTTGAATTTATCCAACAGCGGCAGCAGCACATCATCGACAATCAAAAAACGGTCGCGCGCGTGGTTGGCAATGTACGCGATGTCGTCCGGGTGCAGCCGCAAATTCAGCGTATGCAGCACGCCGCCCGCGCACGGTATCGCTAGATACGCTTCGAGATGCGCATAGTGATTCCACATCAGCGTCGCCACCCGGTCGCCCTTCTGCAAACCCAGCCCCTGCAACGCCCCCGCCAGCGCGCGCGTGCGACGGTAAAAATCCCGATAGGTATGACGATGCAGCGATTTATCCGGCAGGCGCGACACGATCTGCGAATCGCCGTACAACTTACCCGCACGCTCCAGCACATGCGTGAGCGTCAACGGAAAACTCATCATGGTACCGCGCATCACGTTCCCCTCGTTCAGCAGCCCGTCATTAGTTTGCTCGCAAACCCTTTCGCATCGGAACCTGCCGCGCGACCCACAAACACCGACACCTTCGACAGTACGCCGTCGCGGTGTATCTGCGCCATCGCCAGGGTGTCTCTGGAGCCGCTCGATGGCCGCACCACGACTTCCGTCGACGCGTCGCCCAGAAGACGCTCCTGACCCGCCGCGCCCATGGCCTTGGCGTTGCGCGCGATGCAAATCGCCGCTGCGTACGGCGTATTTGCACTGTTAAAACCAAAAGGCGCGCCCTCCTTCAGCATGTTGTCCGGCGATGTAGCACAACCCGCAAGCACCCAGAGCGCAACGCCCAGCAATAACAACCGCTTTTCCATGGTTTTCTCCCCCTGAGCTATCCGAACAATAAGCGAAATCGCCGCAATGGTGAAGTGCTTGTTACTGGCGGCAGGCCGGCGAATAATAGACGCTTGCCGCACATCACTTACCATCCAAGTCAGGAGACATCATGCGATTGGCTATCCTTGCAACAGTCATTGCGTTGACCATCGCCGCGGGATGCGCCGGCAACGGGGCGCCCGGCAAACCCGCCGGCGTGGAACGCCTTTACGTGTTCAACTGCGGCGAATCCACTGTGCCGGACGTGTCCCGCTGGACGCCCGGCGTCAACGTGGGCAAGCCCGGCGCATTCAGCGCCAACTGCTACCTCATTCGCCACGCCAGAGGCTGGATGATGTGGGATTCAGGCATCAACGACAACGTCGCCACCATGCCTAACGGATTTCAGCGCGGCAAACTTTCGCCGCATTACATCCTGCGCAAACCGCTGCGTTTTGCGCTGTCCGAAATCGGCGTCGATCCGGCGACGATCGAGCATGTCGCTTTCTCGCACACGCACGGCGATCATGTCGGCAACGGCAACCTCTTCACCAGCGCCACGCTCTACATGCAGCAAGCCGAATACGATATCGCTTTCGGCGTGGAAGCGGCGAGCAAGTGGAATTTCGAGGTCACCAGTTACGACAAACTGCGCGCCAACAAGACGGTCAAATTGAATGGCGATCATGATGTCTTCGGCGACGGCTCGGTGGTCATCGTTGCCACCCCCGGTCACACGCCGGGGCATCAATCGCTGCTGGTGCACCTGCCAAAAACCGGGCCGGTTATTTTGTCGGGCGACATGGTGCATGTGCAGGACAACTGGACGCATCGTCGCGCGCCGTCGTTCAACTTCGATGTCGAGCAAAGCCTCAAATCCATGGACAAGGTCGCCGCCCTGATGCAGAAAACCGGCGCGAAATTATGGATCAATCACGACAAGGCGCAGAGCGACGCCATCCCCAAAGCGCCGAAATACGTCGAGTGATTACGCGCGGACAGTCCGCACGCCCATAAAAAAAGCCGGCGCAAGTCCGGCTTTCATGGTGGCGTCTAAGTGCGAATCAGAGCGCCTGGATGTTGCTCGCCTGCTTTTTGCCTTTGTTGCCATCCGTGATATCAAAAGACACTTTTTGACCTTCTTTCAGTGACTTGAATCCGGAAGACTGAATTGCGGAGAAGTGCGCGAAGAGATCTTCGCCACCGCCGTCCGGCGTGATAAACCCAAAACCCTTGGCATCGTTAAACCACTTCACAGTACCTGTTGGCATAAGTCGATCCTTTTTCGAGTGAGAAATATCGGAGTAGGCCCCCGCCCGACGTTTGAATCTCAAAGCCCGAAAAAGAACAAAACCCCTTTAATCGTTCTTAAATCAGCAGCTTGAAACTAAACTCGTAGCGGCTTTATACGCCCCCGATATTTTGGCTGTCAAGCACCCAAAAAGCGCGGGCAGCGGCGGCCTAAACTGGCACACAATTTGTTATATATCCGCCCTCTGTCCGCCGGGATACGCCTGAACCCCGTGCTACCCCTTGCTACCCCTTGGTGCGGCTGCGGTATTCGCCGGTCAGCGTATTGATTTCGATCTTGTC
>VFLF01000081.1 GCA_009885185.1 Nitrosomonadales bacterium
CAATCCCGATGCCGACCTGTTCGCGCTATCGGCATAGCAGAGCGGCTTCGAGCGTCCGTGACAATTCTCTAGCGTACGCTTCAATTCCTTTCATTATCGTACGGGAATTAAAGACCCCTTCGCACTTATCCCAATTTCATTCAGTCCGACCTTGAACATGGCGGCAATCTAAAAAAGGAACGGAGAACGCGGGTCGAACTTTGAGCCAGCAGGGCGGCGCTGGTGGGATGGCGAAACGCTCGGTCTGATCGTGATCTATCTGTATTCATTGCCGTCCGGTTAAAACCCCAATAAATTCAATTGCTTATGATCTTCATGCTGACGAGAAATGTGTTCCTTGAGCATAAATGCTTCTTGCAAAGGCATTTTCTCGAACTGCGTGACCGACAATATCTGTAATAACGTATGGAGCGAGGCCTCCAAGTTGAGTCGCTTCTTCACGATGGCGACCAGAACATAGACCGATACGGCAATCCAGATTTGTGACTTCACCGCATTCGCTGAATTGCCGTAAAACTTCTTGATACGCAAATGCTGCTTGATCCACTTGAACAACTGACCGACATACTACCCATCAACATTGCCCACGTGAAGTAACGATTCGGTACCGATTTCACCCGCTTCGTGACTCAAGTCTTCCAGTAATTCGGCTGCACTACGTGCATGAGGAAGCATGCTACGTTGTGCGACGAGCGAATGGTTTGCCTTTGTCATTGCCCGTCTGGATGACACAACCGGCGGCAGCTGAAATTCAAATTGTACACGCACCGCAGCTGTCTCTTCGCGCACTTATCGGACTACGTCGTCTGACGACCACATGTCTATCATCGCTGGCATCCACAGTAGATGACGGAGGTCACCATGCGGCAAAGAGCGGTAGTACAAAAGCAATTATTCGAGGACAACAAACCGATTCATCAACCTCAGCTACAGGAGGAGTCGCGGCAGGAAGCGACTCGCCTGCTGGTGCAGTGGATGATGGCGCTGGCCAAGGCGATCGAAACGGAGGTGGGCGATGAGCAAGATTAGCGCTGATCATCTGACCCGAAAGGCTTTCGTATATGTGCGGCAGTCGTCGCCCGGCCAAGTTAGAAACAATCTCGAGAGTAAGCGTATGCAATATGCCCTCGCCGATCGTGCCAGACAGCTTGGATGGACGGACGTCGAGGTCATCGACGACGATCTAGGGGTCACGGGGACGGGGGTCGTCCGTCTGGGCTTTGAGCGCTTATTGGTCTCTCTTTGCGATGGCAAGATAGGCGCCATATTGAGCATCGAAGTTTCACGCCTGGCACGAAACGGCCGTGACTGGCATACGTTATTGCAATTTTGCAGCGTAGTCGGTACCTTGCTGATTGATGCAGATAGCATATACGATCCTGCGCAAATTAATGACGCGCTGTTATTGGGGATCAAAGGCACGATTAGCGAAATGGAAGTGGCGACCTTTCGACAGCGGGCGCAGTCCGCTCTTGAGCAAATGGCCAAGCGCGGAGAATTGTTCAGGCGCGTGGCGATTGGCTATGCCCGTACCCCGGGTAACCGCATTGAGAAGGATCCTGACGAACGCGTTCGCGCGGCTATGGATTTGGTGTTTCGTAAATTTGCTGAGTTGGGCAGTGCGCGGCAATTGTATTTCTGGTTGTGCGAGCAACAGATCAAGCTTCCGGCAATCAGCGGTGCCGGGAGCGCGCAACAGGTCGTCTGGAAGCAGCCGCGTTACCACTCAATATTGAGCCTGCTGAAAAATCCCATTTACGCAGGTGCATATGCTTATGGCCGTAGCAAGACTGCCGTGCGTATTGAACAGGGACGCAAGCGCATTACGCGCCAAAAGCATCTGAAGCGTGAACAGTGGTCAGTCTTGATCACCGATCACCATGAGGGCTATATTAGCTGGGACGTGTATAAAAGCAACCAAGAAATGATTGCACATAATGCCAATGGCCAGGGCGACTTGGTCCGTGGATCGGTTAAGCGTGGCGGCGCATTGCTCTCGGGGATGCTTCGCTGTGGCCATTGCGGCGCCAAACTGCTTGCGCAATATCCGGGCCCGACGGTGATCCGCTATCAATGCGCAAGCTATACCCTTGATCGCGAGACAAGCTGCTGCGTTAGTTTCGGCGGATTGCGTGCCGATCGCCTAGTCGCTGACCAAGTACTTGAATCCCTCAAGCCGCTGGGGATCGAGGCGGCGATACAAGCGATCAAAAACCGGCAGGGGGCCGAGGATGAGCGAGTCCATCAAAAGAAGCTCGCTATGCAGCAGGCGAACTACGAGGTCGCGCGTGCACAGCGCCAGTATGATGCGGTAGATCCACTGAACCGTCTCGTAGCGGGCGAGCTCGAACGTCGATGGAATGAAGCGCTGAAGCTCCAATCTCAGCTTGAAGATGAACTCGCGGCACTACGGCGCGAACCCAAGGCTGCGCTAAGCGATACGGCCAGAGCGGAGCTGTTGGAATTGGGACACGATGTACGCCTGCTGTGGGATCACCCAAACAGTCCGCCCGAATTCAAGAAGCGTATCTTGCGTAGCGTGCTGAAGGAAATCATAGTGAGCTCTGACGGCGATACGATTCGCTTGGTACTGCACTGGCAAGGTGGTGACCATACCGAGCTGACACTGGAGAAAACACGCTCCGGCAGGCACCGCTATGTCATGGATACCGATACGATCGAGCTGATTCGTTCACTGGCGAGGATACAACCGGACTCGATGATTGCCTCGATTCTGAATCGCATCGGCCGACGGACTTCGCATGGTGAGAACTGGAATGCCAGGCGCGTATGCGCAGCACGCCACAATCACTCCATTGAGGTTTACCGCGATGGGGAAAGACGGGCCCGTGGCGAAATGACCGTCAGTGAGGCTGCGGGCATGCTCAATGTCACTGAAACAACCGTACTGCGCATGATTCGCCAAAAACAATTGCCGGCGACTCACGCGTGCTTGAATGCTCCCTGGATACTACTGAAGCAAGACGTTGAGAAATATATCCCCGCCTCGCGTCATCCAGAAAGTCCGCAGACAAACAATCCCAATCAGATGGCCCTGGATATTCAATAACATATGAAGGAGTGCATTATGGCAGGCAATCGAAGAACAACTCGATTTGCCAGCGATCCTTATAGATCGCGGCGATGGTGCTCGCTCCCAAGCCATGGTGATTGGTAAGAAAGACTAGCGTATCGCCCGTGTCCTCGCGG
>VFLF01000784.1 GCA_009885185.1 Nitrosomonadales bacterium
CCGCGAGGACACGGGCGATACGCTAGTCTTTCTTACCAATCACCATGGCTTGGGAGCGAGCACCATCGCCGCGATCTATAAGGATCGCTGGCAAATCGAGTTGTTCTTCAAGGCGCTCAAGCAGAACTTGAAGATCAAGACCTTCATCGGCACCTCGGCCAACGCGGTCAAGACGCAAATTTGGACGGCATTGATTTCGATGTTGCTGCTGCGTTATCTGCAACTGTCTTCCCGCTTCGGCTGGAGTCTGTCTAACCTCGTGGCGCTATTGCGCATGAACCTGTTCACGCACCGCGATCTGATGCACTGGCTGGATAACCCCTTTGCCACACCACCTGAACCTCAGGATCACCCCCAGGCCAACCTGGCCTTCGTTTGATCTTGGACAGCATACCGAGGCACAATCTTGAAAAACCCGTCCGAAACCATTTCCCCCATAGGAGAATGCTCAAGCAGCTTCGACCGTCTTGGACAGCAATGATAACTTATGTAACTTTTTGTGGGCGGGCGCCATGCATTGTAGCGGTAATAACGCCCGTTGTGATTCGCCGGTTGCGCGCCTAGAATGTCCGCACGGTAAACCCGAGGAGGATTCCCAATGACACAAAAAATCATCGCCACGCTGACCATCAATGGCCAGCGTCAAACGATTGCCGCGACGGAGGACACGCCGCTGTTGTGGGTGTTGCGCGAGCAACTCAAATTGACTGGCACCAAGTTCGGCTGCGGCGTCGGGCAGTGCGGCGCCTGCACCGTGCATCTGGATGGCAAGCCGGTGCAGTCGTGTCTGCACACCCTCAAGGATGTGGCGGGCAAGCGCGTGACGACCATCGAAGGGCTGTCAAAGGATAGCAGCCATCCGCTGCAAAAAGCGTGGCTGGCCGAGCAGGTGCCGCAGTGCGGCTACTGCCAATCGGGGCAGATCATGCGCGCCGCGGGCTTGCTGAAAGAAACGCCGCGCCCGACGCGTGCGCAGATCGTTGAATACATGAGTCCCAATATTTGCCGCTGCGGCACGTATGCGCGGATTACGCGCGCGATTGAACGCGCCGCGAAGGAGGCCTAATCATGGACAACACATTGAGCACGACAAACATCAATCAGCAGCGCCGTCAGTTCATGGTGGGCGCGGCGGGCTTTACCTTCGGCATAGCAGTGGGTGCGCCGGCCCTGCTGGTGGGGGATGCGCAGGCGCAAAACACTGCTGTCAAAGTGAACAACTGGGTGACGCTGCACACCGACGGCACGGTGACCATCATGTCGCCGGCCTCGGAGATGGGGCAGGGTTCGCTGACCGCGCTGCCGCGCATTCTGGCCGACGAGATGGATGCCGATTGGGCGAAAGTCAAAATCGACGGCTCGGCGGTGGGCGATCCGATCTTCGGCAATCCGGGACGCAACTTTCATCAGTACACCGCGGGCAGCGCCACGGTGACGGGTTACTTCAATAACCTGCGGCAGTTCGGCGCCCAAGTGCGTCATGTGCTGATGGATAACGCCGCGCAGCGCTGGGGCGTGCCGATGGCGGAACTGACCACGCAGCCCAATGTGGTGCTGCATCAAAAAACCGGTCGGCAACTCACGTATGGCGAAATCGCGGCGTTCGCGAAAATTCCCGCCGAAGCGCCGCAGGTGGGTGTCGAGCCGGTCGCAACGGCGGAGTTCCGTCTGCTGGGCAAGGATATTCCGCGCGTGGATGTGCTGGGCAAGCAGGATGGCAGCACGAAGTACAGCATCGACGTGCAGGTGCCGGGCATGATTTACGGCGCGATCCTGCGCGAGCCGGTGGAAGGCGCGGGCGTGGTGAAAGTGGATGATGCCGCCGCGCGCGCGGTGGATGGGGTCATCAGTATCGTGCCGTTGAAAAACGGCGTCGGTGTGCTCGCCGAAAATCCGTGGGCCGCGTTTCAGGGTCGCAAGGCATTAAAGGTGGCCTGGGGCGGCAAGCCGCAGGGCGCGGGCTTTTCCACCAGCGGCGGCTATGAACGATTTTCCGCGATAGCCAAAGACCCGACGCATCCGGTGATTGATTGGGAGAAGCAGGGCGACGCGGCGGCAAAACTGAAAAGCGCCGCTACCGTGGTCGAGGCCGAGTACCGTTCTGACTATGCCTACCACGCGCAGATGGAGCCGCTGAATTCCGTCGCGGCGGTGTCGCCCAAGGGCGATGCGGTGGAGATCTGGTGCGGCGTGCAGAGCCAGACCATCGCCGTGACGGTGGCGGCGCAGGCGCTGGGCATTCCCGAATCACGCGTGAAATTCAATCACCATCTGCTGGGCGGCGGCTTTGGCCGGCGCGGCAACCGCGATGCGGATTTCGTGCTTGATTCGGTGCTGTTATCCAAGGCATCGGGCAAGCCGGTGAAAGTGATGTGGACGCGCGAGGACGACATTCATTCGGGCCGCTTTCGCCCGCTGTACGTGAACCGCCTGCGCGCGGGGCTGGATGCACAGGGCAATGTCACCGGCTGGCATCATCGCGGCGTGTGCGATCACGTGATGGCCTTCATGGATCCGGTGCGCTACAAAGAAACCAAGGGACGCGACGGCATTGCGTTAAGCGGCATCAACGTGCGCTCATATGAAATCCCGGACCGGTTGGCCGAAGGCGTGCTGGTGCATACCGGCATGCGCACCAACCCGCTGCGCGGCATTGGTCTTACCGCTAACAGCTTCGCCACCGAGGTGTTTATCGACGAACTCGCGGCGAAAGCGAATGTCGATCCGGTGGAGTATCGGCTGCGTCTGTTGTCGAAGCAGCCGCGCGCGCGTCACGTCATTGAAGAGACGGCGAAAATGGCCGACTGGAAGCGCCGCCGTCCGGGGCACGGGCTGGGTGTCGCCTACGTCGATTACTCCGGCACGCACGTGGCGGGCATCGTTGAAGTGTCGGTGGATAAACAAAGCGGCGCGATCAAGGTGCATAACTTCTGGTGTACGATCGATTGCGGGGTCGCTGTACATCCTGATAATGTCATCGCGCAAACCGAAAGCTCGATTGTGTATGGCCTGGGCCTCGCGTTGATCGAACGCATCAGCATCAACAACGGCGCGGTGGAGCAATCAAACTTTTTTGATTACCACGTGCCGCGCATGCGCGACGTGCCGGAAATGCACATCAAGCTGGTGCAAACCAAAAACCATCCCACCGGCGCCGGGCAGATGGCGGTGCCGCTGGTGCCGTCGGCAATTTCGAATGCGGTGTTTCAGTTGACCGGTGTGCGCTTGCGCCAGCAGCCGATGCTGGCGGCGCGGGTGAAAACGGCGTTACTCAACGGTGAAGATCGGTTCGCCTGAAAGTATAATAAAAGCATTTGCATATGAGGACGTCTCCTGCGATCAGGTGCAGTATGATTCCCGCATTGAGCGGCTTCGAGTTTTTTGGAGATCGGTTTGGAAATAGCGGTCAGCAGGGTGGCGTCAACTACGATATTGGCGGTTCACGGCAGCATCGATAGCTTTTCGGCGGAGCAGGTTACCGAGGCATTTGGCGAGGTTATCAAGACGGGAGGCACGCGCCTGATCGCGGATTTGGGCGGTGTCGATTTCACCAGCAGCGCGGGCTTGCGCTCGCTGTTGATTGCGCTGAAAGAGACGCGCAAGCTCGGCGGCGACTTGCGGCTGGCGGCCATGCAGCCGGCGGTGCAGCGCGTGATGTCGCTGTCGGGCTTTACCGGCATATTCAACATCTATGCCGATGTGCCGGCGGCGCTGGCGAGCTACAGTGATGCTTGAGGTTCCCGGAAGGCGAGCCCAAGTCACGTTGGTCATCGGATCGGGCAGCGTCAAATGCGCTGCAGTACTGGGCGTGGCCAAGGTGCTGGCGCAAGCCGGTATTGGAATCGAGCGCGTGGTGGGTTGCAGCGCGGGCGCGATTTTCGCGACGCTGATCGCGCAGCGCCGTGACCTCGATCAGGCGTGCGAGGCCACGATTAAACTGTGGACGACCGAGCTCACCGCCAAACGCAATATCAGCGCGTTGTTCAGCGCCATGGCGCCCCGGCTGATGGGATTTTCAGCCGCAAAATTCGGCTTGCGCAGCGACCGCAAGGTGAATCAACGTTTGCAGGAGGCCTTTGGCGATCTGAATATTGAAGACATGCCGGTGCCGCTGCACATCACTGCCACTGATTTTGCCAGCGGCGAGTTGGTGGAGCTGACGCGCGGGCCGGTATGGAAAGCGGTGCGCGCAAGCATCGCCATACCATTCGCGTTCTCGCCGTATGAAATCGACGGCCGGCAACTGGTTGATGGCTTTGTGTCGGACCCGCTGCCGATCAGCGTCGCCATCCGGGCGGGCGCGCGCGTCATCGTCGCCATCGGTTTTGAAAGCCCCTTGCAGGAGCGCGTTACCAGCGCCGGGCGATTCGCGTTTCAACTCAGTTCGATTTTGGCGAATAACCTGCTGCGCGCGCGATTTGCGTTTAACAGCATCGCGCACCATTCCGAGGTGATCACCATCGTACCGGAATTCACACAGCGCATCCGGCTCTTTGATACCGAAAAGCTGCCCTACATCATCGAGACCGGCGCGCAGGCCGCGCGTGAACAGATTCATTATCTGCGGCGGTTGCTGGATAGCGAAAGCGCGCCGGCGCACGCCGAAGGCCGGGCGCGCACACAGGCCTGATCGCGGCTGCCGCGCACGAATTTTTCCCGCGTTACAATCGCCGCATGCCAATAAAACCAAAGTGCGGCCCGGCGCGCGCCGTGACACCGGCAACGCGTTGCGATGTCGCGCTGCTGGTGGATATTGAAACCGGCGTGCGCGGCGCGTCCGGCAAGTTTGTGGCGGACCGCGGCGGCATGGAGGCGTTGCTGTACCGTTGCTTGCGCTGGCTCTACAAGACCGTGGTGATCGTGCCGTTCGATCCCGCCGTGACACCGACCATTGCCGAGTTGCGCGCGCTCAATCCGCGCGTGGTGTTCAACGTCACGGAATGGGTGGACGGCGACCGGCGCA
>VFLF01000024.1 GCA_009885185.1 Nitrosomonadales bacterium
CCGGTGTTTTTGCCGAAGTGTTCGATCAAAAACGCGGAGTCTACGTTCGCCAGCTCACCGATGGTGCTGATGCCCAAGGCTTCGAGCCGCGCACTCGCTTTCGGGCCGATGCCGTTAATTTTGCGCGCGGGCAGCGGCCAGATGCGCGCGGGGATGTCCTCCTGGCGCAGCACGGTGATGCCGCCCGGCTTGTCCAGATCAGAGGCGATTTTGGACAACAGCTTGTTGGGCGTGACGCCGATGGAGCACGACAGACCTGTGGCGTCTCGTACGGCAGTTTGGAGTTGGTGTGCGATGTTTTGGGCGCGCTGCCAAGGATCTATTGCCACAGTTGAACTTAGCAAATTCTCTCGCACCTCCAAACTACTACCCCCTCGCCCCGCTTGCGGGGAGAGGGTTGGGGTGAGGGGAGCGGTGCTTCCCCTACCCTCACCCCAACCCTCTCCCGCCCCAGGGCGGGAGAGGGGGTAATTTTGCGGAGCATCAACGAGTATTATCTCCGTAAGATCAATGTATATCTCATCAATACCCCGATCTTCCACCAGCGGCGCCATTGCGCGAACCGCCTCTTTGAACAACCGCGAGTAGCGCCGGTACTGATCAAAATCCGCCGGCAGCAGCCACGCATCGGGCGCGAGCTTCGCCGCCTTCATTAGGCCCATGCCTGAATGCACGCCCAGCGCACGCGCCTCATAGGTGGCGGTGGTGATCACGCCGCGCCCGGTGTAACTGCGCAAGGTTGGGAACTCCCCCGCGGCAGTTTCAGGCCCGCGCCGCCGCCCGCCCACCACCGCCGGCTGCCCGCGCAATTGCGGATAGCGCAGCAGCTCCACGGAGGCGTAAAACGCATCCATGTCGAGATGGGCGATAAAACGTGTTTCCATGATGCGGTGAGTGTAAGGTGTTTGTCGTGCGGCGACTATTTGACCCGGCACAAGGCATTTGCTACGGTACTCGCATTCCCGCTATTCAGGCCCATGGACATACCGTGACTACCTCCGCTGTAAAAAATAGAGATGACACCGCACAACCCTTCGAAGTCGCGCGCTGCCGGGCCGTGCTCGGCGCGGAAGTTCGCGGCATCGATCTTAAAACCATCGGCGACACCACCTTCAAGGCCATCCACAACGCGTGGCTCGATAACGTGTTGCTGGTGTTTCGCGGGCAGTCGCTGACCGCGGACGATCTGGTCGTCCTCATCAAGCGCTTCGGCATCCCGGTGTCGTCGTCTAATCTGCACCAGCGCAGTCTCGACGAGCGCACCGCCAACCAGTTGTTCAATCTGCCGCCGGAAGTGACCGTGGTCACCAACCTCAAGGAAAACGGCAAGGCGGTGGGCATCCTCGGCGACGGTGAAATCGTCTGGCACTCGGATTTTTCATTCAAGGAAAAACCCACCGCCGCGCGCATGCTGGTGGCGATGGAAGTGCCGCCGCGCGAAAAAGGCGGCAGCACGTTTTTTCTCAATGCCTACGCAGCCTACGACGCACTGCCTGCGGATTTTAAAAAACGCGTCGCCGGCAAAACCATCAAGCAAGGCAACATCGTCGATACCGCGATGAAGCTGCGTCCCGGCGCGTCGCTCAACGACGACATCCGCCACACTCCCGGCCCCAGTCATCCGATCATTTCCACGCATCCCGAGACCGGCTGTAACTCGGTGTTCCTCGGCCGGCGCCATGCCGCCTACGTCAACGGCTGCACGCTGGAGGAATCCGAAGCCCTGCTCGACGAACTGTGGGCGCTCTGCACCCAGCCGCGCTTTTGCTACGAACACCATTGGGCTCAGGGGGACGTGGTGGTGTGGGACAACCGCGCCACCGTGCATCGCCGTGATCCGTTTGATCCGGACATGCGCCGCGTGCTGTACGCGGCACAGGTCGAAGGCCACCGCCCGTACGAAGCGCCGGATGCATTAAGCCTCGCACCGCATCCGCGGGCCGCGTTATAACTTCCCCTGTCGCCATACTCGCGAAGACGGGTATCGTTAAGCGGTCCGCGAAGGCAGTTATCCATAAGCCGTCTCAAGTGGCATTGCGTTATGGGTTCCCGCCTGCGCTGGAACGACCGATCGGGGTTTGCGTTTAATGCCCACATTGTCGTTTAGTTAATCCTGCATCGTGCAAATCAGTCTGTTCCGTCACGCCGGCTTCACGCGCTTTTGGGTCGGCGACATCGCCTCCACGCTCGCCAACCAAATGATCGTGGTGGCGGTGGCGTGGCAGATTTACGATCTCACCAACAGCGCGCTGAGTCTGGGTTTGGTGGGGCTAGCGCATTTTGGCGCGCAGTTTTTACTCACGCTACCCGCCGGACACGCCGCCGACCGTTACGACCGGCGACTGATCGCAACCCTCTGCCAGGGTGTGCAATGCGCGACGGCAATTCTGCTCGCGGTCGCTAACCACGGCGGCTGGATCAACGCCGAGATCATCTATGCCGCCGTGGCGCTCTCCGGCATGGCGCAAACCTATCAGAACCCGGCGCTGCGCTCGCTGCTGCCCTCGCTGGTGGGCGAAGAACAGTTGGCGCGCTGTATTGCGTTTCACTCGGCGGCGAAAAAAACCGCCGTCATCGTCGGCCCGGCGCTGGGCGGCGTGGTCTATCTGTTGGGCGCGAGCGCGGTTTATGTGGGTGCGGCGGTCTGCTTTGCGCTCGCCGGTGCGATCTTCCTGTCGATACACTCGGCGTTTGTGCCGCGCATGCACGAACCCGCGACCCTGCGCTATGTGTTCGGCGGCCTGCATTATATTTTCAGCAAGCCGGTGATACTCGGTGCGATTTCGCTGGATCTTTTCGCCACGCTGCTGGGCGGCGCGGTGGCGCTTCTGCCGATCTACGCGCGCGACATTCTGCAAACCGGTCCAACCGGGCTGGGCTTGCTGCGCACCGCGCCCGCCATCGGCGGTGTGCTGGCGTCGCTCTATCTGGTGCGCTGGCCGCTGAAACACAGCGTCGGCAAAATTCTGTTTATCTCGGTGGCGGCGTTCGGCGTCACCACCGTGATATTCGGATTATCCACATCGCTGCCCTTGTCGCTGCTGGCGCTCGCCCTGATGGGTGCGGCCGACATGGTGAGCGCGGTGATTCGACTGTCGCTGGTGCAGCTTGAAACGCCGCCGGAGATGCGCGGCCGCGTCAGCGCGGTGCATTCCCTGTTCACCGGCACCTCCAACCATCTCGGCCAGTTTGAATCGGGCATCACCGCCGCGTGGTGGGGTGCGGTGCCCGCGGTGGTGGTGGGCGGCGTCGGCACGCTCGCGGTGGTGGGACTGTGGATGCGCTGGTTTCCCGATCTGATCAAGCGTGAAACACTGGGGCGGCGCTGATATAAACATGAATTGACCGCGCACCTCTACAGCAATAGAGTTGCTCAACGTCGTTAGCTTCGGGAAAACCGCGCATGAAACCATCCACTACCATCAGTCTTTGTCTGCTTGCCTGCGTCCTTCCCACGCCCGCGATGGCGCAAACCCCTTCGACGGGCTCAGGACAGGCCTTTCCGTCTAAAGCCATCGAGTTCGTGGTGCCGGGCGCGCCCGGCGCGGGGTCGGATGTGTTCGCGCGCCTGATTGCCGATTTGATACGCAAGGACAAACTCTCCCCGCAGCCGATCCTGATTAACAACAAGGCCGGCGGCGGGGGCGCCGTTGCCGCCGCGTATGCGGCGCAAAAGCGCGGCGATCCCTACACCGTCGTATCGTTTCCCACGGGGATGATGCTGACCGCCGCGCAACGCTCCGGCCTGGATATCGGGCTGGAGAAATTTTATCCGCTGGCATTGCTCGGCTTTGACATCAACTGCCTGATGGTGAATGCCGATTCGCCCTACAAGAGCGTGCAGGAACTTGTCGCCGCCGCCAAGGCACAGCCGAAAACCATCAACGTATCAATCGGCTCGGCGGGCTCCACCAGCCATATGTTTGTTTACACCCTGCAAAAACTCACCGGCGCGCGCTTTAATGTGGTGATCATGAAAAGCGGCGCGGAGGCCGTGACCGCGGTGCTCGGCGGGCACGTGCATTGGAGCACCGGACAGATGAGCGACGCGATGCCGCATGTAGAGACCGGCAAGATGCGCATCCTCGCCGTGGCCTCGCAACAGCGCCTGCCATCGCTGGCCACGATCCCGACGATGAAGGAACAGGGCATCGACATGCATGCGGCGGCAGGACGCAGCTTCGCGGCGCCCGCAGCGATTCCCAAAGACGCGGCGGCGTACCTGGATGGTTTATTCGAGAAGGTTTACAAAAGCGCGGGCTGGCAGGATTACATGACGCGCAATCTGATGGAACCGGTCTACATGAACAGCGCCGCCTACAGCCGCTTCCTCGCTGCGCGCCAGCCGGAGTTCACGCAGTTCATTACGGAGCTGGGGTTGGGTGGCGGGAAGTAGTCTTGCCGCCCAAGCGGATATTAATGTAAGTATTTGTTTTTAAACAACTTATTATTGTATTATTACAGC
>VFLF01000193.1 GCA_009885185.1 Nitrosomonadales bacterium
ACGGCATGGCCGGGCACCAACGAGGCGTATGTGGTGTTCAAGCCCGGTGTGAAGATGACGATGTTCGTGGAATGGTTCAACCACTTTCCGCTGGCGCAAAAAATCGCGCGCGGTGTGGATACGCAATGGGGCGAGCATCGCGGCATCGATAAAACCATTGAGGAATTGAAGCGGCGCGGCGCTAAACGGGTTGGCATCATCGGCCCGTTGGCCGCGGGCAAATATAAAAAGCTCGAACAGCAGTTCGACATGGTGTCGCTGGACGCCGGGTACGTGCGGCTGCGGATGATTAAAAGCGAAGAGGAAATCGACTGGCTGCGTATCGGCGCCGCGATGAGCGACGCGGGTTTCGCCGCGCTGCTCGCGGGCACGCGGCAAGGCGTCGACGAGCGCGAGATGAGCGCGCTGGTTGAAAGCGCCTATATCCGGCACGGGGGCACGACAATGATTCACTATATCGGCGCAACCTCGATGGCGCAGCCGCATTTATTCGTGCCCGCGCAGTACCCGTCACCGCGCAAGGTGCAACAAGGCGACGTGGTGTTCTGCGAATTGTCCGCGTACTGGTGGGATTACGCCGGGCAGATACTGCGCACGTTTTTTGTCGATGTCGAACCCACGCCGCTGTATCGTGATTTGCACGCCACCGCCGAAGCCGCGTTTGATGCGGTGACGCGTGTGGTGAAACACGGCGCCGCGATGGAGGACATACTAAACGCCGCCGATGTGGTCGAGAAAAACGGCTTCACCATCTGCGACGATTTGATGCACGGCTTCGGCGGCGGTTATTTCCAGCCGATCATCGGCAGCCGCAGCCGCCCGGCGGGGCCGCTGCCGAAGATGACGCTCGAAGAGAACATGACGGTGGTGGTGCAGCCCAACGTCACTACGGTGCCCACGCCGGACAACGGCAAGCAAGGGCGCGCGGGCGTGCAGGTGGGCGAGCTGATCCGCGTGACAAAAACCGGTTTTGAGAAACTGCACCGCACGCCGCGTGGCGCGTTCAGGGCGGGGATGCGTTTGTAACGGCAGCGGAAGGAACTACTCCATCCGCATCCCGGTGGCCTTCACGATTTTCTCATTGGCGCGAAATTGCTGGCGCAGAAATTCCTCGTAGCGATCCGCGCTCAGATACGCGTTGTAGAGACCGGCCTTGGTGAGGCCGGACTTGACTTCCGGCGTATCCAGCGCGCGTGCAAACTCCGCGCTTAAACGGTCGATTGACGCTTTGGGCGCGCCCACCCGAGTGACCGCGCCAAACCAGTTGGTGGCCTCATAACCGGGATAACCGGATTCATGCACCGTCGGCACGTCTTTCATCACGTCGCTGCGTTCGAGCGAGGTGACGGCGATGGCGCGCAGCCGTCCGGCGGCGACATAGGGTGCAGCCTCGGACACGTTGCCGAAATTAATGGTGGTGTGCCCGCCCATCACCGCAATCGCCGCCGGCGCGCCACCCTGATAAGGCACATTGATGACGTCGATTTTCGACAGCAGCTTGAATTGCTCGAATGCCAGACGCTGAAAGCCGGTGGGGCTGGCGGTGGCGTAGGTGAGTTCGCCGGGCTTGTTTCGCGCCAGCGCGACCAGTTCTTTCAGCGAGCGTGCGGGCACCGACGGATGCACGGTAAACAGCAGCGGATTGGCAGCCAGCCGCGCGATGCCGGAAAAATCCCGTTCAGTGTCGTACGGCAGTTTGCGCGCGAAGAGATTGATGGTGTAACTCGGCCCCATCAGCAATATCACATGCGCGTCCGGCGGCGCACGCACCACCAGTTCGGTGGCGATCACCGTGCCGCCGCCGGGACGATCCTCCACCACGATCTGCTGGCCGAACGTCTTGCTCATCGACGGCGCGAGCAGCCGGCCGATGATGTCGATGGTGCCGCCGGCGGCGAAGGGCACGATAAAGCGCACTTGCTTTGACGGATAAGGCGCGGCGGGAGCCGGTGCTTGCGCTTGCACCTGCGCCGCGCCGGCGCAGGCAAACGCCACCGCGCCGATCAACGCAGTGCGGCAGCGCTGTCGCATGAATCGCATGGCGTTACTGCATCTTGATGCCGCGATCCTTGACCACCTTCGTCCAGCGCGCGTATTCGCGTTGAATGCGGTCATTGAATTGTTGCGGCGTGCCGCCGGTGGGAACCATGCCCTGCGCGTCGAGATTTTTCTTCATCTCGGGCTCTTGCAGGATTTTATTGATGGCGCTGTTCAGCGCATCGATAACCGGCTGGGGCGTGCCGCGCGGGGCCATGGCGCCGAACCACAGTTCGACTTCGTAGCCCGGCACCGTTTCGGCGAGCGTCGGCACGTTTGGCAGTGAATACCAGTGCTTGGCCGTGGTGACGGCGAGCACGCGCAGTTTGCCGCCGGGACCGGCATGCGGCACGATCGGCAGCAGGCTGCCGACGATAATCGGCGCCTGACCGGACAACAGGTCGGTCATGGCGGCGCCCGTGCTCTTGTAATGCACCCCCAGCATTTGCGTGCCGGTCATGCTGAGCAGCAGTTCGGTTGCCATGTGGGTCAAGCCGCCCATGCCGCTGGTGGCGTAGGTGAGGGCGCCGGGCTTGGCTTTGGCCATCGCAATCAGTTCTTTGGCGGTTTTCGGCGGTAGCGACGGGTGTACCGTCACCAGGAACGGCGTAATGCCGAATTCCGCCACGCCGGGGATGCTGTTGACCGGATCAAACGCAGGCCGGTGCGTGGCTGCCGTGGCGGAAAAGCTGCCGGACATCATCATGATGGTGTAGCCGTCAGTGGGGGCCTTGGCCACCATTTCCATGCCGATAATGCCGGCGGCGCCGCCGCGGTTATCGACGACAAACTGCTGCTTGAATTGGTCGGTCAGCTTGGCCGACACCTGGCGCGCGGTAATGTCGCTGCCGCCACCGGGCGCGAATGGCACGATGACGCGCACGATTTTTGCGGGGTAGGCTTGCGCGGCGGCCAAGGTTGGACACAGTGCAGCAATCAACAGTGCGACGCAGCCAACCAGTTTCAGGGTTAGGGAATTCATGGCTTATGTTGCTCCTCGTTGTGGAAGATATATTGTAACGCGTTGTGGACTCGGCGGTTGACTTACTCGGTGCGCTTCCAGTGCCTACCGCGGCTTCTTCAAATACTCCGCGTTCACGCAGTTAATCAGCTTGTTTTCCTTCAAATACAAACACGCGGTTTGCGCTGCTTTGGTGCGCAGATCGACGAGGCTGTCCGGGCTGTAAAAGCCGGAGTGCGGGCCCATCAGCACGCGGCCTTTGATCCACGGCTCGTTGGCCTGCCATGCCTTGACCAGCGGATCATCGAGTGTCGCCGGTTCGGTGGGCAGCACGTCGAGGCCGACGGCGAGGATGCGATTGCTTTTTAAGCCTTCAAGCAGCGCGGCAGTGTCGCAGATCGGCCCGCGCGCGGTGCTGATGAGGTAGGCGTCGGGTTTCATTTTTGACACCGCTTCGGCGTTAATCATGCGGTTGGTTTCCGCATTCAGCGGTGCGTGGATGGTGATGACATCCGCCACCTTGAGCAGGTCTTCGAGCTTGGCGGCGCGGGTGAAACCGAATGACAGTTCCGCGCCGATCGACAGATTGGGGTCGTAGAACACC
>VFLF01000806.1 GCA_009885185.1 Nitrosomonadales bacterium
GCGGTCTTGGCCTGCCACCACGTATCGGCGACCACGGCAACGGCGGTGTCGCCGACCTGCACGACTTTTTTTACGCCTTGCATGCCCGCGACTTTGGCCGCGTCGAAACTTTTCACCTTGCCGCCGAACACCGGGCATTCCTTGATGGTGGCGTTCAACATGCCGGGCATTTTGAAATCCGCGCCGTAAATCTGCTTGCCGGTCAGCTTGTCCATGGTGTCGAGGCGCTTGACCGGCTTGCCGACGATCTTCCATGTTTTCGGATCTTTCAGCGGCACGTCTTTCGGCGGCGTGATTTTCGCGGCGGCTTCCGCAACCTTGCCGTACGTAGTCTTGCGGCCGGACGGCGTGTGCGTGATCACGCTGTTGGCGGCGCTGCACTCCGCGGCAGGAACGTTCCATGCGTCGGCCGCGGCCTGGACCAGCATCGTCCGCGCCGTGGCGCCGCCCTGGCGCACGTATTGATGCGACTCGCGGATGCCGCGGCTGCCGCCGGTGGAGAAGTCGCCCCACGCGCGTTTGCGCGCC
Organism: Nitrosomonadales bacterium; assembly: GCA_009885185.1. Next base: position 529 of record VFLF01000806.1, read on the forward strand.
AGGCTCTGGCCGGGCGTCGGATACTCGGTGGTCACTTTAGACCAGTCGCACTCCAGCTCCTCGGCCACTAGCTGGCAAAGACCGGTCAGCGTGCCCTGTCCCATTTCAGAACGCGCGATGCGGATCACCACGGTGTCGTCGGGGCGGATCACCACCCAGTGCGTGACTTCGGGCGAGCCATCCTGCGCGCGCACGATGCCGGGGCCAAACGGTGGCAACTTTAATCCAAGTGCAAGGCCGGTTCCGGCGGCGGCTGCGCCGACCACAAACGAACGGCGGGTAATTTTTTTCGTCGCGATGTTATTCATGGTGTTCTCCTCAGGCTTTGGCGGCGGCGTGGATGGCTTCACGCACCTGCTGAAAGGTGCCGCAGCGGCAGATGTTGGTAATCGCACTGTCGATGTCGGCATCGGTGGGCTTGGGTTTGCTGTTGAGCAGTGCGGTGACGGCCATGACCATGCCCGACTGGCAATAGCCGCATTGCGGCACTTCGTGATCGACCCAAGCCTTTTGCACCTTGGTCAGCACGCCGTTCACCGCCAGACCTTCGATGGTGGTGATTTTTTTGCCTTCCGCCGCACTCACCGGCATCACGCACGAGCGCACCGGCGCGCCATCGATATGCACCGTGCACGAGCCGCACTGCGCCACGCCGCAGCCATACTTGGTGCCGGTCAGGCCCACGTGTTCACGGATCGCCCACAACAAAGGCATGCCGGGTTCGACGTCGATATCAAATGTTTTGCCGTTCACGTTAAGTCGTGCCATGGTGCCTCCTTGTTGGTACGGGAATGGTACTACCGTTGAGAAGTTGGAAGATTCTACCAATCCATTATTAGGTATCGCCATTGGAAAAACAAGTCCATGCCAGCGGGCGCGGGCATCCCGTACAATGTGCTGTATTGCCATGCTAATAACCGCCGAAATGATCAAGGACACCGTAGTGCAACGCACCCCGAACATCGTTTTGATCTGCCTGACCTCGGCATTCGTCACCAGCGCATACGCGCAGGCGCAAACCACCGGCTACCCCGCGCGCCCGGTGCGCTTTATCGTGCCCTATCCGCCCGGCGGCACCACCGACATCGTGGCGCGCGGCATCTCCGCCAAGTTGGGCGAGCGCTGGGGCCAGCAGTTCGTCATCGACAATCGCGGCGGCGCCAGCACCATGATCGGCGCCGACCTGGCGGCCAAAGCCGCGCCCGATGGCTATACGATGCTGCTCGCCACGCAAACCACGCTGTCGATCAGCCCGCAGGTATTCAAGGCGCCGTACGACGTGGCGAAAGATTTCGCGCCGATCACGCCGGTGGTGTATTTCCCCTACGTGATCGCGGCCCACCCGTCGTTTCAGGGCAAATCCGTCACTGATCTGATCGCACTCGCCAAGGCCAAACCCGGCAGCATCGCCTACGGCACGCCCGGCACCGCATCGACCAACCACGTCGCCGGTGCCATGCTCGAAATCATGGCCGGCATCAAACTGCTGCACGTGCCGTTCAAGGGCGCGGGGCCCGCGCTGACCGCCACCCTCGGCGGTGAGGTGCCGCTGGTCATCACCGGCATCGCCACCGTGCTGCCCCACGCCAAAACCGGCCGCGCGCGCATTCTTGCGTTCTGCGCCGAGAAACGCCATCCGAACTTTCCCGACGTGCCTTCTACCGGCGAAGCCGGCTTAAAAGGCTACGACGGCGGCACCTGGTTCAGTATCGTCACGCGCGCCGGCACGCCGTCCGCCATCGTCAATACGCTCAACAAGGAAATCATTGCGGCACTGGCGACAGCGGAGGTGAAAGAACGATTTGCCGCCATCGGGTTTGACATCCGCACCAGCACGCCCGAAGAATTTTCCCGTTTTATTCGGGAGGACGCGGTACGGGTGGCAAAGGTAATTGCGGCGGCAGGGATTAAGGAAGAGTAGAAGCAGCCTGTCGTAATCATCGGCGCCTGATAGGGTAGATGCGCAGAACGTCGCGCATTGCGCCGCTTTTCGTGGGATGCCACCACGCCGATACCACGCACACCCCTCAACTGCACCTCTTCAGCGGCACATTATTAAGCGGAAATCGCTTGGCAAGGTTTAGCTTCGAGATACGCGAGTTGTATGCATTGAGTTGCGCGTTAGGCTTGCCCGGCGTGACCGCCGCCAAGGCCAGCTGGGCCACGCCCTTTTTCTCACCGGCGTTAAAGGTCATGATGGCCGGCTGATGGCCGCTGAATTCGGTAAACAGCACAGCCTCGATACCCCGATAATCGCGTGGGAAATAGCCGGGACCGGCCATCTCGATGCCGCCAAGTGCCGTGCTGTCGCTGCCGTTGATCAGCGTCAGCACCTGCGCGGCAACCTGCGCGCGCACGGGCGACGCGCACGTGGCATTGCCCGGCACCCATGTGCCGTGAAACTCGGGCGGCACCGCGTTCTGCGCCGCAGCGATGGGTATACCAGACACACCGACCACAGCGAACAACGCCAAGGGAGCCCATGCGCGGCCGAGCGCGCGCGCCACAGCGGGGCCGATAACGTAGCGAAGAATCATATTCCCTCCTTGCTTGAATGAATCGCCATCTATGAAATACCGCACTACCGCCAACGACTGCCCCGCCCTGAGCGGAAGGCTAATTGTGGCTGAGCTGCGCTTCGATTTCAGCGAATGTATTCGCAATGCTGAGGGTTTGAATCGTCATGCCAAGTTGCCTGACGATCTGCGTCATGGAAAAAATGCCGCGCAACCGAACCACGTTTTTTCCACTGTGATCAACCACCAGAATATGCTGCCGTCCGGCTTGCTTGAGCGTGGCGACGATATGCCCGACCTTGGCGGTTCGCACTTGTTCGAAATTCAGCACCTGAAGCGCCGCACAGGGCGACATGACATCCCTGACCAACACTTCGTCGCGATGGATGCTCTGTCGCACCGCGACTTGCACCGGTCCTTCGCCCAACACGGCGTCAGCGGTAATCACGCCCTGCACCTTGCGGTCCTGATCCACCACCAGCAGCAAGCGGACACCGCGCTGGATCATGCGCCGGTGCGCTTCATCCACGGTATCTCCCGCAAGCACAATTACGGCCGCAATCCGCGTCAGATCGGTCATGGCGTCAAGTGCGGGGCTATCCAACTGCACGCGATCCAAAGCAGACTGCGTGGGCTGCGCATAGCTTATGCCGTTTGACAGCGCCACAAACGTCAAGGGAGCGTAGTTTCTGAGCATACCTTCTACCTCGATAAATGCCACCCCAAGGTGGTTGAAAAATCAAGCCACTTTTTGCTACAAAGAACTGTATCCCTCGATGGAAGCACGGTCAATCGGATTTCACGCCGGATCTGTCGCCACCGGCACAATGACATCCTTGCTCCCGTCTTTATCCACGAATACCGTGCCCTACTCCACCGTCAAGCCCGTTTGCGCAATGATTTTTCCGAGCATCGCGATTTCGGATTTGATGAACGCCGCGAATTCGTCGGGCTGGTCGCCGACAATGATGTAGCCGAGGTCCACCAGACGCCTACGGGTAGCCGGTTCGCTCATCGCGGCAACGGCGGCAGCGCGCACCGCGGTCACGATGTCACGCGAGGTTTTTGCGGGCGACATGAGGCCATACCAGTTGCCGGCCTGATAGCCTGGGTACCCTGATTCCGCCAGCGTCGGCAGTTGCGCAAACGCGTCGAGTCGCTTCACGGTGGTCGCCGCCAGCGCACGCACGCGCCCCTGGCGTTGATACGGCAGGATCGCCGCCATCGGCGCGAAATAGACCGACACCTCGCCCGCGATGATTGCGGTGACCGCTTCGCCGCCGCCGCGGTACGGCACATGAACAATGTTGACGCCTGCCATGTGCTTGAACAGTTCCGCTGCGAGAAACGTCGCGCTGCCCGCGCCGGTCGAGGCATAGTTCATATCGCCCGGACGCGCCTTGGTGAGTTTCACCAGTTCAGCAACCGACCGCACCGGCAACGACGGATGTATCACCAGCAGCGAGGGCGACGAAGCAAGCTGGGTCACTGCGGCAAAATCCCGCGTCAGATCGTACGGCAGCTTGCGATACAAAGTGGCATTGGCGGCATGGGTGCTGCTCGCCTGAAACAACGTGTAGCCGTCGGCCGGCGATCGCGCGGCGATATCCGCGCCGAGATTGCCTGCCGCGCCGGTGCGGTTATCCAGTATCACCTGCTGCCCGAACGCCTGTGCCATACCCGCCGCGACGATGCGGCCGATGGTGTCGGCGCCGCTGCCGGCGGACATCGGCACGATATAACGCACGGCTTTCGCCGGATAGGTCTGCGCCAAAGCGTGCTGCGTCAGGCAAGCGCACAGCGCTGCCGCCACCGCATAGAACGCATCAGCGAAACGTGCCTGACTCGACTTCATCATGGATCGCCTTGAGGAACGGCAGCGCAAAATGCAGCAGTGGAAACCCGCCCGGCAGCGCCGCGACTTCCATTGCTTCGACGGCCTCGCGTACACTCGCGCCTTCGCGCACCGCGCGGCGCAGATGCCCATCCAGCGTCGGAAACGCGCGGTAAGCCAGCACGGCACAAGCAACCAGTTCGCGTATTTTCACCGGCAGCGCGGGCGCCGCCGGCGTCCACACCAACCTGGTCAGGTCCTGATGCGCGCGCTCAAACGCCGGATCGACCGCGTCGAGCCATGCCCATTCGCGCATGCCGCGCGACACCGCCGGGCCGCGCGCGGCGGTGTCCGTTGGCGGCGCAGCCCGCTCAATGGGTGCAGGCGACGCATCACCGAGTACTTTGTCGCCAAACGCCTCGTGCAGCGCAATCAGGTACGGCAGAGCATAGTGGATGGCGGGAAATCCGCCAAGGATCGCCGCAGTCTCGAAAGCCTCAACGATTTCGCGCAGCGTTGCGCCCGCGGCAAGCGCGCGTCGCAAATGGTCGTCGATGGTCGGATACGCGCGGCAGCCGAGAATCACCGCAGCGACGATTTCGCGATACTGAACCGCCAGCGCGGGCGCGGCGGGCGACCAGACAATTTGCGCCAGCGCGCGGCGCGCGCCATCATACGCGGGATCGATGCGCGCCAGCCAGTCGTATTCCTTGAAGGCATGCGCCTGTACGGGTGTCGCCGCGCTCACGGCACGTCTCCGCTACCGCACCGCTACCGGCGCCACCGTAGAACCTGTCGCTCCCTGCATTTTCAGCGGCCGCATGATGAACGCGAACTGATGCACGCCCTTCGCGGCAAGCTCGTCGAGCTTCAAGTTCTCCAGCAGGTGTACGCCATGCACCACCAGCGCGATCTGATGCACCGGCAGGGAAATACTCTTGTTCGGGTTGGGCGACACCTCCACTGGGCCGTTATCCGAGCCGAGCAGCAGCGGGTCGTGATTGATCAGCCATTCGGCCGCGGCAATGCCGATGCCCGGATCGCCCGCCATGTAGCGCGCGTTTTCCTTGCCCCACAGCCTGCCCCAGCCGGTATTGATCAATATGGCGTCGCCTGCTTGCAGAGTGACATTCTGTTTTTTCAACGCATCCTGCAAATCCTGCACGGTGATTTCGTAAGTGTCGGGCAATATCTCCACACCCTTCAATCCCGCTACGTCGATCAGCACGCCGCGCGCCATCAGCATGCCAACTTTTTCGATGCCCATTTTGGTAAAGCCGGTGCGCGAGGAAAGCTCACTCGACTTGTAGCAGTTATAAAGGCTGTCGCCATGCGTCTTGTGGGTAAACCCGTCGAACTGCGTGCCGACCTGGCCCAGCTCGGTGGTCACCACTTCTTCGTTGCTACCGCGGTTGTTGGATTGCGGGTTCATGAAGGTGCGCTTGGTGTGCAAGTGAAAGCCGCGCGTGCTTTGTATCGGCATGCCTTGCCGCAGCACATGGCCAATCTCGATCACTTCGCCGGTGCGGATCATTTTAGTGGCGTTAAGTACCGACGCGGGCTTCATGTGATTGGCCGAGCCGCGCTCGTCGCCTGCGCCCCACTTGGATGGGCAGCGCGCGCTTTCGGCGGGCGGTTGCCACGATTGCGGGATGGCGTTGCCGGTCATTAGCGCAATGGTTGTCGCTGCCGCCACTGCAAAAAAACTGCTGCTGATTTTGCTCATGTTATCCCCCGTTTGGTTGATGATCGGTTTTATACGGAACACACGCCATAAAAAATATCAATGAAAACAGATACTTATGTAATTACTCCCCTTTGATGCCGCCCTCTTTAATCACCTTGCTCCACTTCGCGATTTCCGCGTCGATGAATGTTGCCGTATCGCGCGGCGTGGGATTGCCCGCTTCAAAACCCTGCGCTGCCAGCCGCGCCGCCATGTCGGACAGCGAATACACCCACGAAAAATCCGCATGTAGTTTATCGACTATACGCTGTGGCGTTTTGGCCGGTGCGAGCGCCGCGAACCAGCCATCGACCACGTAGCCGGGCAAGCCGGATTCATGTGCCGTCGGAATCTCCGGCACCGAGGTGGCGCGTTTCAAGCTGGTGACCGCCAGCGCCTTCAATTTGCCGGATTTAATAAACGACATCGCCGCGCCCAGCGCGGTGTTCAGTACCTGCACCTGCCCCGCGACGATCGCAGAATTCGAAGCACCCGCACCCTTGAACGGCACGTGAATCATGTCCACGCCCGCCATGCGTTTGAACAATTCCATCGCCAGATGCCCGCTGGTGCCCACGCCCGACGACGCATAAATCAGGGTGCCGGGTTTGGCTTTTGCCAGCGCGATCAGGTCTTTGGTGTTGCCGGCAGCCACCGAGGGATGCACCACTATCACGTTCGGCGCGGAGGCCAGCACGGTGATCGGCGAGAAATCCTGCGGCGTGCGATACGGCAGTTTGTACAAAAACGGATTCGCCGCGTAGCCGAGCGCCACCACCAGCAGCGTGTAGCCGTCGGGCTCGGATTTGGCCACGATCTCGCTGCCGATAATGCCGCCCGCGCCCGCGCGGTTGTCCACGATCAGCGGTTGGCCGTTCCAGCGCTCGGGTAGTTTTTGCGCCAGCATGCGCGACAAAATATCGAGCGCACCGCCAGGCGTTGACGGCACCACCACGCGCACCGGACGGGTGGGATAGTCCGCCGCAAAAGCAACGCTCGCCGTCACCGCAAGCGTCGCCATTGCCGCCGCGACGCGGATCACTCTTAGCACCATCAAACTACGCTTTCGGTGCCGGATGAATGTTATCCACCCAATGCACAGTCTCGGGTTTTTCTACCATCGGGATATCCAGGTTGACCACCACCGGCTCCTGCCCGCTGCGCACCAGCACGCACGACAGAGGCTCGTCGTTGTTGGCGTTGATTTCCTGATGCGGCACGTACGGCGGCACGTAAATAAAATCGCCGGGGCCGGCCTCGGCGACAAACTCAAGCTTTTCTCCCCAGCGCATGCGCGCCTTGCCGCTCACCACGTAAATCACGCTCTCCACCGGGCCATGATGATGCGCGCCAGTCTTGGCTTTGGGGTGTATCACCACCGTGCCGGCCCAGAGTTTTTCCGCGCCCATCTTCGCATGCGTGATCGCCGCCGCGCGATTCATGCCCGGCGTTTGCGCGGTGTTGGTGTCAAGCTCGTTGCTTTTCACCACGCGCACGCCGTGAAATTTCCATTTGGGTTCGCCGGAATTTTCCATGGGGGTTCTCCTGTCAGATGCGGCAATAATCCGAGCCGCAGCCCAGATCGCGATCCGCTTCGGTGAGCAGCTGCTCAAAGGTTTCCGGCACGCGAATTTCCTTGCCAATCACACGCGGGCTGTAGCCTTGCAGCCAAAAACTATTCGTCGGATGCCCGCCGCCGGCGACGATGATGATGAAGTTCTCCGGCTTTAACGTAATCGGCCACGGATCGACTTTGGCACTCGCCTGCGTCAGCGGATTGGCATCCATCTCGATCCACGCCGTGCCGCCGTTGCGTTTGATCTCCGCTTGCGGAATGCGCGAATGTTCATAAAAAAACTCGCGCATCTTCGGTTTGGTCCAGCCGAGCTTAGCCATGTTGTTGGCGACCACGCCCGGAATCAGAATCGCGCCCGGCGTGCCTTTTTCGTAAC
>VFLF01000681.1 GCA_009885185.1 Nitrosomonadales bacterium
GTGACAGTGCGCGATGCGCTGCAATTCCTCCTGGATGGCTTTTTCAGACTTGGAGTCGAGCGCCGAGGTCGCCTCGTCAAATATCAGGATGCGTGGATTTTTCAGAATGGCGCGCGCGATGGCCACGCGCTGCTTCTCGCCGCCGGAGAGCTTGAGACCGCGCTCGCCCACCGGTGATTCGTAGCCTTCGGGCAGGCTCACGATAAAGTCGTGGATATGCGCCGCGCGCGCGGCCTCCAGCACTTCCTCGTGCGCCGCATCTGTACGGCCATAGTGAATGTTGTAATAAATCGTGTCATTAAATAGCACCGTGTCCTGCGGCACGATGCCGATGGCCCCTCGCAGGCTGCCCTGTTGCACTTCGCGGATATCGGCACCGTTGACATGGATAGCGCCGCCGCCGACATCGTAAAAACGATACAGCAGCCGCGCCAGCGTCGACTTACCCGAGCCGCTGTGCCCCACCACCGCGACCTTATGGCCCGCCGGTATGTCGAAACTCACATCGAACAGTATCTGCCGCTCGGGTTCGTAACTGAAATTGACGTGCTCGAAACGCACCGCCGCCGGCCCCTCGGCCAGAGGCCGGGCATCCGGCTTGTCCTGTATTTCGCGGTTTTCCTCGAGCAGACTGAACATGCGGTCCATGTCGATCAGCGACTGTTTAATTTCACGATACGCCATGCCGAGAAAATTCAGCGGTATATAAAGCTGGATCAACAGCGCATTCACCAGCACCAGGTCGCCCAGCGTCAGATTCTTCGCCACCACGCCCTGCGCCGCCAGCACCATCAGCAGCGTGGCCGCGATGGCGATAATCGCGCTCTGGCCGATATTCAGTATGCCCAGCGAGGACTCGGTCTTGACCGCCGCCGCTTCGTAACTCACGAGGTTCGCGTCATAACGCCGCGCCTCGAACTCCTCGTTGTTGAAGTACTTGACGGTTTCGTAGTTGAGCAGGCTGTCGATGGCACGCGTATTAGCCTTGGAATCCAACTCGTTGGCATGGCGCCGGATCGCCGTGCGCCACTCGGTAATCGATATCGTGAAAATGATGTAGGCGATCACCGCGCCAAACGTCACCGCCACGAACCGCCAGTCGAATTTCACGAATAGCACGATGGCCACCAGCACGAATTCCAGGATCACCGGGATGATCGAGAACAGCATGTAGGTCAACAGCGTGGAGATGCCACGCGTGCCGCGCTCGATGTCGCGCGTCATGCCGCCGGTCTGGCGGTTCAGATGAAAACGCAGCGACAGGCTGTGCAGATGGCGAAACACGTTGAGCGCGACGCGACGCACCGCGCGTTGCGCCACGCGCACGAACACCATGTCGCGCAACTCCGCGAACATCGTGTTGGCGAAACGCAGAAATCCATACGCCACCAGCAGCAACAGCGGGACCGCCAGCACCTGCTGCGTCGGCGTCAGATCATCGACGATGCCTTTCATCAGCAGCGGCACGCCAACGTTGGCCAGCTTTGCCGCCACCAAAAAAGTCAGCGCAACCGCCACGCGCCATTTGAATTCCCACAGGAACGGCAACAGCGTCGGCACCACGCGCCACTCATTGCGCGCGCGCGGCTTTTCCTCGCTTGGCGCGGCGGCAACGGCACCCTGAGCGTGAGCGCTCAAGTGCTCCACCGGTGGATTTTACGAGGCAAATTCATCATTTTACTCAATGAAAATAGGCGCTTATATCAAACTCAAATCACAGGTCAAAGCGCAATGATCCGAACTATGCCGCCACCCTCGCCCGCGCTGCACCTGTGCCGCCTGCACGCTAAACCCACGAACGTAAATGCGATCGAGGCGCAGAAACGGCAGCATCGACGGGAAACTGCGCGCCGGCCTGCCATTATCCGACTCGAACACTTCATGCATATTCAGCGGATGCGCGAATTCGTGCGTGGCGCGATGTCGCCAGTACCAATCGTTAAAATCGCCCGCAACGATTAGCGGCGCATTAGCCGGCACCATGCGCTCGACGCGCTGACGCAGGTGCTCGAGTTGACGACCGCGACCACGCGCCGTCAGCGCCAGATGCACACACACGCAATGCAGCGGCGTGCTCCAGCCTGGCACCTCGATTTCGGCGTGCAACAAGCCGCGGCTTTCAAAACGATGTGACGATACATCCTGATTTTCCCAGTTCAGGATCGGATAGCGCGAGAGGATGGCATTGCCGTGTTCACCGCCGTCATCCACGGCATTGCGTCCGTAGGCATGGTCATGCCACACCAGATCGGCAAGAAACTCGTGCTGCGGTTCACGCGGCCAGTTGCCGTGACGCCGCGCGTGGTCATCATTTCGACCCGCGACTTCCTGCAAAAAAACCAGATCGGCGTCGAGTGCGCGCAGTTGATCGCGCAGCGCATGGATCACCACCCGGCGGTTGAAAATGGACAACCCCTTGTGGATGTTGAAAGTCGCGACACGCAATTGTGCGGCGGGTTTGTGCGGCAGGCTGTTCATTGCAAAAAAAAAGCGTGCCGCTTGAGCGGCACGCCCCTGTTCATCTTAAAAAAATCAGGATACCGCCAGCATGCGATCGAGCGTGATGCGTGCAAGGTCGGCCTCGCGTTGCGGGACCTTGATCTGGTTGACCACCTTGCCTTCCACCAGATTGTCGAGCGTCCACGCCAGATGCTGCGGATCAATGCGCGCCATGGTTGAACACATGCATACCGTGGGCGCCATGAACTGCACCACCTTGCCCTGCGGCTTGAATTCCTCCGCGAGGCGGTTCACCAGGTTCAATTCCGTGCCCACCAGCCAGCGCGTGCCTGGCGCACTACCGGCGATGGTCTTGATGATGTAATCGGTGGAACCGACGTAATCCGACAGTTTGCATACTTCAAAATTGCATTCCGGGTGGCTGATCACCGCACCCGTCGGGTTTTGCTGGCGCCAGCGCAAAATGTGCGATGCCTGGAACATCTGATGTACCGAGCAATGCCCCTTCCACAGCAGCACTTTCGCCATTTTGATTTGCTGCGCCGTGAGGCCGCCCATCGGCAGGTCGGGATCCCACACCAACATTTCGGCCAGCGGGATATCCATCAGATAACCCGTCCAGCGCCCCAGATGCTGGTCAGGGAAAAACAGCACTTTCTCGCGGCGCGCGAACGCCCATTGCAGAATCTGCCGCGCATTGCTGGAAGTACAAACAATACCGCCGTGCTCGCCGCAAAACGCCTTGAGATCGGCTGCCGAGTTGATATAGGTGATCGGCGTAATCGTTTCATCGGGGTTCAACACTTCACCGATCTCGCGCCACGCGCGTTCGACTTTCGCCAGATTCGCCATGTCGGCCATGGAACAACCCGCGCTCATGTCGGGCAGGATCACGGTTTGCGTCGGCTTGGACAAGATGTCGGCGACTTCGGCCATGAAATGCACGCCGCAAAACACCAGGTAATCGGCCTCGGTGCGCGACGCGAGCTTCGACAGCCCCAGCGAGTCGCCCACAAGGTCGGCATGCCGATAGACATCGGCGCGCTGGTAATGATGGCCGAGAATGACCGCGCGCTTGCCCAGCGTTTTTTTCGCGGCCAGTATGCGCTGCTGGCATTCGTCATCGGCCAGCGGCTTGTAATGCTCAAACTTGATCGGACTTACGGTGCTCGATGTCATAACACCCCTCTCACCTTTTCGACTTACCCGTAAAGGCACGGGAAAGACTTGGAAAGATATCATACTAAGACCCGAATTCCAGCGCGGAATTCCCACACTGTAAATTTACGCGAACTCAGTCAAGCGGGCGATTTAACGCATTGTTTTCACGGATTCTTTCCGGAAGCTCGCGAATCGCCGCCACGTTGCTCCACGAAAAGCACTTCTGCGCCGCATCCTGCCACGGCAGCCACAGGTACTGCGTATGCTCCCTGGGAGCCAATGTGACCGGCATGGGCGACGGCAGTTCCAGGCTGAACACATGTTCCGTATTGTGCGTAGTGCCGGGCGCATAACGGCCGCTCCAGCGCAAGAATATTTCGAACTGATTCTGCTTGTGCCAGTTGCGCAGCGAATACAGGCGCGCGTCCAGTCCGGTTTCCTCGCCCACTTCGCGCACCGCGGTGAGTTCCAGCGGTTCATCTACAACGTCCACGCTGCCGGTGACGGATTGCCAGAAGCCGGGACGATCCGCGCGTTCGATCAGCAGCACCTGCAGATCGGCGGTATGTATCACCACCAATACGGAAACTGGTATTTTGTAGACCACGCCGGGAAAACGACGGTTAAAACGACGCTAAAACGCCGGCAGTTCTTTGGCTGCGTCCACCAGCATGACGAACGGCGTGCCGCGACTTTTCCAGAATTCAGCGGCCTCGCCGAACACCGTCAGCGCGGTTTCATAATCGTCCGGCGCGCCCTTGGCGAATTTTTCCTGTCCCGTGACGTGCAGCACATAGCCGCCCGCCTTCAGCCAGTTGAAATCACGCAGGCAATCCACCAGCGCATCCCAATTGCCGCCAAAATACGACGGCAGTTGCATCTGCTTCGCGCACACGGCCATGAACTGCTTTTTGTTGGTCACTGATTGCAGCGGCAGATCCAGCCACGCTAAACCCGCCTTGACTGCGGCCTTGCGCAAGACGTCCACTTGCGCCGGAGCGCGATACACACCCGAACGTTTGGCATCCATCGCCGGAGATTTCGCGCTCATGGCACTATCCGTTTGAAGGTGTTGTAGTGATCGTCGCTGTAATAAGCTTCGCCGCCCTTGCCGGTGACGATACGCCGCGCGCCGCGATGCTTGACCCCCGGCGTCTTGACGGTGAACTCATGGTAGTAACCCCTATCCTTGAGCGGCAGACGTTTCTCGAAATTGCCGAACACGATGCCGTCGCGATCATGCGGATACGGCCCGCCTTTCTCGATCAGCTTGAGCGTCTCGCGCGCCTCCGGCGGCAGGGCCTTCACCGAAATATCGGCCAGTGCGATTTGTATGCGCTGCGGCTGACTCTCGCGTTGCGACGGACTCTCGCGCTGCGCCAGCGCGGAACCCGGCGCCAACAACAATGCCATGGCCCACACAATACATAAGTATTTGATTATATTCAATATTTTATTCACTGCTTGCATCCTGTCCAATGGCATCCCAATCTAACGCGCGCACGACCCGCGGGGATGACCCCGTGCCGCTTCACGCCGCGGGCGTTTCCGCCTTGCGCAGCCGGATGTGCAATTCGCGCAACTGCTTTTCATCGACCACGTTGGGCGCTTGCGTGAGCAAACATTGTGCGCGCTGCGTTTTCGGAAACGCAATCACATCGCGGATCGATTCGGCGCCTGCCATCATGGTAACAATGCGATCCAGGCCGAACGCGATGCCGCCGTGCGGCGGCGCGCCATATTGCAGCGCCTTGAGCAGGAAGCCAAACTTCACTTCGGCCTCTTCGGCATGGATGCCCAGCGCGGTGAAGACCTTCGATTGCACGTCCTGACGGTGTATCCGCACCGAGCCGCCGCCGATTTCCCAGCCGTTCAGCACCATGTCGTGCGCAATGGCGCGCGCAGCGCCCGGATTGGTGGCGAGCAAGTCCTCGTGTCCCGGCGCGGGCGAGGTGAACGGGTGATGCATCGCGTTCCAGCGCTTGCCTTCCTCGTCCCACTCGAACATCGGAAAGTCGAGCACCCACAGAGGTTTCCAGCTTTTTTCGGCAAATCCGCGCTCGTGCCCGATTTTCGCGCGCAGCGCGCCCAGCGCCTCGTTTACAACCTTGGCCTTGTCGGCGCCGAAGAAAATCAGGTCGCCGTTTTTCGCGCCGGAGCGTTCGATAGCTGCCTTCAACGCGGCCTCGGACAGATTCTTCACAATGGGCGATTGCAGTCCGGTCTCGTTCAACTGCGTGACATCATTGACCTTTATGTAGGCCAGCCCCTTAGCCCCGTAAATCTTGCTGAACTCGGTATAACCGTCGATCTCGCCGCGCGTCAATGCCGCGCCGCCCGGCACCAGCAAACCGGCGACGCGTCCGCCCAGCGTGTTGGCGGGGCCGGAGAACACTTTGAACGCGACCTCCTTCATCACATCGGTCAGCTCGGTAAGCTTCAACGTCACGCGCATATCGGGTTTGTCGGAGCCATACAGCGACATCGCGTCATCAAACGACATGCGCGGAAACGGCTGCGGCAAATCAATGTTCAGCACTTCCTTGAACACGCTGCAAATCATCGTTTCCATCATGTCGGTGATTTCCACCTGCGTCAGAAACGAAGTCTCGATATCAATCTGCGTGAACTCAGGCTGCCGGTCGGCACGCAAATCCTCGTCGCGAAAACAGCGCACGATCTGATAGTAGCGATCAAATCCCGACACCATCAACATCTGCTTGAACAACTGCGGCGACTGCGGCAGCGCGAAAAATTCTCCCGCATGCACGCGCGAGGGCACCAGATAATCACGCGCGCCCTCGGGCGTAGAGCGCGTGAGCATCGGCGTTTCAATGTCGATAAAGCCCAGTTTATCCAGATAGTTGCGCACCGCCATCGAGGTGCGGTAACGCAGCCGCATGTTTTTCTGCATCTGCGGACGGCGCAAATCGAGAAAGCGGTATTCGAGCCGCACGTTCTCCGACAGCGACTCATCGTCCATCATGAACGGCGGCGTCAGCGACGGATTCAGCACTTCGATGGACTGCGCCAGCACTTCGATTTCGCCGCTCACCAGATTGGCATTGACCGTGCCGTCGGGGCGGGGACGCACCTTGCCGGTGACACTCACCACGAACTCATTGCGCAGCGTCTCGGCCGCCTTGAAGGTTTCCGGATTATCCGGATCGCACACGATTTGCAGCAAACCTTCGCGGTCACGCAAATCGACAAAAATGACGCCGCCGTGATCGCGCCGCCGATGCACCCAGCCCTGCACCGTGACTACTTGCCCCAGATGTTTGCGGCTGATCAGCCCGCAGTATTCGCTACGCATGATTGGACCTGAACTATCGGAAGTTGTTATGGTTATTCGTTGGCCGTCGTACGCGATGGTGGCGACGGTGGCAACGGCACCGCCGGCGTCGCTGACTGCGCGGATCCGTTGACGCCTTTGCGACCCTTGCTGTTATCCGATGTCACCACACCCATCGAAATAATATATTTCAACGCCTCATCAATGCTCATGTCGATCTCTATCACTTCGCTGCGCTTGACGTAAAAATAAAATCCGTTGACCGGGCTCGGCGTGGTGGGAATAAATACCGCGACATGTTCCTCGGAAAAACGGCTCAACAACTCACTGGGCACATTGGTCTGAAACGCGAGCGACCACGCCTGCGGGTGCGGGTAGCGCACCAGCAGCACCTTGCGAAACGCATGACCCGATCCGGAGAACAGGGTGTCGCTAACCTGCTTGACCGCCTTGTAAATCGAATTCACCACGGGAATGTGGAACAGCACGCCTTCCCAGAACGACACCAGCTTTTGCCCGATAAAATTCGCCGCCAGCACGCCGGTGAGAAACACCACCGCCAGCGTCAATATGACGCCCAGGCCGGGAATGTGGAACCCGAGCCAGCTTTCGGTGCGCAGCGCGGGCGGCAGCAGCAGCAGCGAATGATCCATGGTGCTCACCAGCAGATTGAGCACCCACAGCGTAATCACCAGCGGCACCCAGATCAGCAGGCCGGTTATCAGGTAACGCTTGAAAAAACTCTTCTTGGGCATGGAAATTAACGCTGAATTTGACGCTGAATTCTAGACGGTATTGTTTGCGATATTGTGATGCGCCCGCGCAGTCACCACGTCACGCGCTCGCACCATGCCAAAACAACGCGAACCGGGTGGAATCGTTACAGCACCGCGCTCTTTCCCCATCAACTACCGCTGGTAGATGATGCGGGCGTGGGAGAGGTACCGGATACACTGGAGGCAGATGAGGAAGTAGCGGTAGTGGCGGCAGCCGATGGCGTGGAAGCCCTGGACTCCGACTTAGCGGACCCCGACTTTCCGGATGTATCTGTTTGTTTTTCTTCGGTTTTTTTGGCGGATCCCGTCGCGTTGCTACCGCCACCTTTGAAATCGGTCACGTACCAGCCGCCGCCTTTTAACTGAAACCCGGCAGCGGTGACCATTTTGCTGAACGTCGCTTTCTTACACTCAGGACAATCGGTCAGCAAGGCGTCACTCATGCGCTGGATGTATTCCTTCTGGAAGCCGCAACTATCGCAGCGATACTCATAAATCGGCATGATTAAAACCCGTAATCTCTCGCAAAAATGCGCAAAAACCAGAAAAAAGTATTATACACCAAGCGCTTAGCGCCGGATGACCCTGTCCGCCGACGCCTCGCGCATAATATGTCGCGTGCGTGCGTCGCCGGCGCCGATCGCCCCCCCTCACCGAGCGAAGCCTATTTCCCCCAAAAAAGCCTTATGGACAATCGCATCCTGGTACTGAATTCGGGTTCATCAAGCATCAAGTTCGCGGTATTCGATGCGTCCGGCCAGCCCGCCCTTCACACGCAGGGGACGATCAGCGGCATGGGCGGTACGCCGGCGTTCGACGCGCGCGACCAGGCCGGTCACGCGTTGAGCACACGCCTCCCGGCATCGGTCAGCGACCACGAAACCGCGTTGGCGTGGCTGTTCGACTGGCTGGATGAACACATGAATGGAAAGCTCGCGGGCGCGGGGCATCGCGTCGTCCACGGCGGCGAGCACTTCGCCGAGCCGGTGCTGATTGACGACACGATCTATGCGGGTCTGGAGCAACTGGCGCCGCTGGCGCCGCTGCACCAGCCGCACAACCTGGCGGCAATCCGCGCACTGATGACGCTGCAACCGGCGCTGCCGCAAGTCGCCTGCTTCGACACCGCGTTTCATCGCACACAGGACCCGCTCGCGCAACACTTTGCGCTGCCGCGCGAACTTACCGCCGGCGGCATCAAGCGTTACGGATTTCATGGCCTGTCGTATGAATACATCGCCGGCGTGTTGCCGCAACATCTGGGCGCGAGCGCCGACGATCGCATGATCGTTGCGCATCTGGGTAATGGCGCCAGTCTGTGCGCGATGCATCAACGCAAAAGCGTCGCCACCACCATGGGTTTCACCGCGCTCGACGGCCTAATGATGGGCACGCGCAGCGGCGCTATCGACCCCGGCGTGCTGTTTTATCTGATGCGTGAAAAATCCATGTCGCTCGAACAGGTGGAAGATTTACTCTACCGCCGCTCCGGGCTGCTGGGCGTTTCCGGTTTGAGCAGCGACATGCGCGAGTTGCTCGCCAGCGCGGAGCCCGCCGCGCGGGAGGCTATCGATTTGTTTTGCTACCGCGCCGCGCGTGAAATCGGCTCGCTCACCGCCGCGCTGGGTGGACTGGACGCGCTGGTGTTTACCGCGGGTATCGGCGAACGATCACATGAAATACGTGAACGCATCTGCCAGCAATTGGATTGGCTCGGCATGGCAATCGACGACACCGCCAATCGTTCGCATCGGAGCAGGATAGACGCCGCGCAAAGCCGCGTCGCCATCTGCGTGATTCCCACCAATGAGGAAGCGGTGATCGCGCAGCACACGGCGCGCGTCATCCGCGCACGCTGAGATTATCCAGCTGCCGCGGGACTAAAACGGAATATCGTCGTCCATTTCATCAAAGCCGCCGCCCTTCTTCGCCGGTGCGCGCTTCTCGCCCGCAGGCGCGCCGCCGGCAGCGGCAGGTTCACGCGCCATGTTCTCCGAACCGCCGCCACGGCTGCCGAGCAATTGCATGCGGTCGCCGACGATCTCGGTGGTGAAGCGATCCTGGCCTTCCTTGTCCTGCCACTTGCGCGTGCGGATGCGGCCCTCAACGTACACAGGAGAGCCTTTTTTCAGATACTCGCCGGCGATTTCGGCCTGACGTCCGAAAAATGAAATACGGTGCCACTCAGTGTGTTCCTGCTGCGCCCCGCTCTTGTCCTTGAACTTCTCGGTGGTCGCGATGCTGAAGTTGGCGACTGCATCGCCGCTCGGCAGATAACGCGTCTCCGGATCTTTGCCGAGGTTTCCGATAAGGATGACTCTGTTGACTGATGCCATGTTTGACTCCTGAAAGAATTATCGCGCCGGCTCGCCGGCAGCCCGTGACGCATCGCTGCCTGCCTTTGCGCGCGGCGGCGGCGTCTCCATGCCCAAGGCGAGTATAAGCCAGATTGCGAGAACGATTACTCCCGGCACAACGATGCCAGTGACTCCCCAGCGGCTGTACAAATAACCGCCTGCCGCGGCCCCCGCGAACGTGCCGAGAAACTGCACGCTGCTGTAGATGCCGATTGCCGCACCCTTTAACCGCGGCGGCGCCATGCGCGATACCAGCGACGGCAACATCGCCTCCAGCACATTAAAAGGCACAAAAAATAACAATAAAAACAAGGCAATCAGCCACATGCCGCCGGTGAGCCAAGGCATCGCCAGATGCACGGTCAGCAGCAGCGCCACGGAGGCCACGAACCAACGCTTCAACTTGCGCGGATCATGCGCGCCCATCACCGCTGGCAGCATCAGCACGAAGGACGCCAGCATCACCGGCAGGTAAATCTTCCAGTGATGATTCAGCGGCATGCCGGCGTCGCGCAGCGCAAACGGCACGGCAATGAACAACGCCATCAGTACCGCGTGCAGCGCAAAAATACCCCAGTTCAGACGCGCCAGTTGCGGATCGGCCATGACACACTTCAGATCAGCAATCAGGCTGGAAACGCGCGGCGCCGGCTGATCGGTGACCGGCGGCACGATGCGCCACACCACCAGCATCGCGCCTAACGCCAGCACACCCGTCAGGGCAAAGATGCCCGGCACGCCAATCAGTTGATTCAGCCACGGCGCCACCGCCAGCGACAGTGCAAATGCCACACCGATGGTGGATCCTATGATGGCCATCGATTTGGTGCGATGTTCTTCGCGCGTGAGGTCGGAAGCCAGAGCGATCACAGCCGCGGAAATCGCGCCCGCACCCTGCAATACGCGCCCGGCGATGACCGTGTAGATGTCCGGCGCCGCCGCGGCGACAAAACTGCCCGCGGCAAACATCAGCAACCCGAGATAGATCACCGGCTTACGGCCTATGCGATCCGACCACCAGCCGAAGGGAATCTGCAATATCGCCTGGGTGAGGCCATAGGCGCCGATGGCAATGCCCACCAGCGTGAGATTGTTGCCGCCGGGCAGCGTCTCGGCGTAAATCGCGAATACCGGCAAAATCACGAACATGCCGAATAATCGCAAGCCGAACACGCTCGCCAGCGCCGCGCTCGCCCGCAGTTCAAGCGTGCTCATGCGATTGGAGCGGTTGGATGACGCCATGAAAACCAGATTGGGAATTGAAACGAAAGGCGGGTATATTAGCAGGTTTACATTTGCAGACTGGCTTCCCATTGACTACAAGCAGCAACACTGGCGTTTCAAACGTTTTGCGCCTGCCCCACGTTGGCGTGGCCGACTCCGACACACCGGCGGGCGCGCCGGTTAAACCCGGCGAGTACATTCGCGTGCGCGGCGCTCGCACGCACAACCTCAAGAACATCAATCTCGATCTGCCGCGTAACCAGCTCGTGGTGATTACCGGCCTGTCGGGCTCCGGCAAGTCGTCGCTTGCCTTCGATACGCTGTACGCCGAGGGCCAGCGTCGCTATGTAGAATCGCTGTCGGCATATGCGCGGCAGTTCCTGCAAATCATGGAAAAGCCCGATGTCGATTTGATCGACGGCTTGTCGCCGGCGATTTCCATCGAACAAAAGGCCACCAGCCACAATCCGCGCTCCACCGTCGGCACCATCACGGAAATCCACGATTATCTGCGGCTGATGTTCGCCCGCGTCGGCGATCCGCATTGCCCCGATCACGGCAAGCCGCTCGAAGCGCAAAGCGTCGCGCAAATGGTGGATCACGTGCTGACGCTGCCCGCCGATACGCGCGTGATGATCGTGGCGCCGCTGATCGCCGGCCGCAAGGGCGAGCAGGCTGATCTTTTCGAGGAATTGCGCGCGCAGGGTTTTGCGCGGCTGCGCATCGACGGGCAAGTATATGAAATCGATAATCTGCCCAAGCTGAAGAAGAATTTTAAACACACGGTCGATGTCATCGTCGACCGTCTCAAGGTGCGCGAGGACGCCAAACAGCGCCTGGCGGAATCATTTGAAACGGCGCTGCGCCACGCCGACGGCCGCGCGCTGGCGGTCGAAATGGACAGCGGCAAGGAGCATTTGTTTTCAGCAAAGTTCGCCTGCCCGTTATGCAGCTATTCGTTGCCGGAACTCGAACCGCGCCTGTTTTCCTTCAATAATCCGATGGGCGCCTGCCCGCGCTGCGACGGCATCGGCACGGTCAGTTTTTTCGATCCCCGGCGCGTCGTCGCGTTTCCGGATCTGTCGCTGGCTTCCGGCGCGATCAAGGGCTGGGATCGGCGCAACCAGTTTTATTACGACATGCTGCTCAGTCTGGCGCAGCACTATGGCTTTGATCTCGAAGCGCCGTATCACGAACTGACGGACGAAGCAAAAGGCATCATCCTTAACGGATCGGGCAGCGAAAAAATCGCCTTCACCTACGTCGGCGAGCGCGGCAAAACGACTGTGCGCGAGCATGTGTTCGAAGGCGTGCTGCCGAATCTGGAGCGCCGCTACCGCGAAACTGATTCGGTGCTGGTACGCGAGGAACTCGCCAAATACCTGAACTCGCAGGCCTGCCCCGACTGTGCCGGTACCCGCCTGCGGCGGGAAGCGCGGCACGTCACGGTATCAAATAAAAACATACACGAAATCAGCAACTTATCTCTAGATATGGCAGTAGCCTATTTTGCCGCCATGGATATTGTCGGCGCCAAGCGCGCGATCGCCGACAAGATCGTGCACGAGATATCCAACCGCCTGCAATTCCTGGTCAACGTCGGTCTCGACTATTTGTCGCTCGACCGCCCGGCGGATACGTTGTCCGGCGGCGAAGCGCAGCGCATCCGCCTCGCGTCGCAAATCGGCAGCGGTCTCACCGGCGTGATGTATGTACTGGATGAACCCTCCATTGGCCTGCATCAGCGGGACAACGCGCGCCTCATCGAAACCCTCAAGCGCCTGCGCGACATTGGCAACTCGGTGATCGTGGTGGAACACGATCAGGACGCGATCATGAGTGCCGACTACGTGGTCGATATGGGACTGGGCGCGGGCATACACGGCGGTCGTGTCATCGCCGAGGGCACAGCGGCGGCAGTCAGCGCACACGCTGAATCGCTCACGGGTCAATATTTGTCGGGACGCCGCCGCATCGACGTTCCCGCGCTGCGTCACCCGATCAATGAAAAGCGCCGGCTGGTGATCGAGGGTGCCACCGGCAACAATCTGAAAAACGTGACGGTGGGGATCCCGCTCGGACTATTCGTCTGCATCACCGGCGTGTCGGGATCGGGCAAATCGACGCTGATTAACGACACGCTCTACACTGCCGCCGCGCAGCATCTTTACGGCAGCGCCGCGGAACCCGCGCCACACGAAAACATCACGGGGCTGGAGTTTTTCGACAAGGTGGTCAACGTCGATCAAAGTCCGATCGGCCGCACGCCGCGCTCCAACCCCGCGACGTACACGGGGTTGTTCACGCCGATGCGCGATCTTTTCGCCGGCGTCCCCGCCGCGCGCGAACGCGGTTACGGCGCGGGACGTTTTTCGTTCAACGTCAAGGGCGGCCGCTGCGAAGCGTGCCAGGGCGACGGCATGCTGAAGGTGGAAATGCATTTTCTGCCGGATGTCTACGTGCCGTGCGACGTGTGCCACAGCAAGCGCTACAACCGCGAGACGCTGGAAATTCGCTACAAAGGCATGACCATCCAC
>VFLF01000796.1 GCA_009885185.1 Nitrosomonadales bacterium
AGCGCGACGGGTTTTTCGAGGAAATCAAAGGCGCTGATGCGGGTGGCTTCCACCGCAGTATCAATGGTGCCGTGGCCGGACATCATCACCACCGGCATGGTGAGCTGCCCGTTACTCGCCCATTCCTTGAGTAGCGTAATGCCGTCGGTGTCGGGCATCCAGATATCCAGCAACACCATGTCCGGACGCGCTGCATTGCGGCTTGAACGCGCCTCAGTGGCGTTTTGCGCCAGCGTGATCTTGTAGCCTTCGTCAGAAAGAATTTCCGACAGCAGTTCGCGGATGCCGATTTCGTCGTCTACTACCAGTATCTGTTGCATGGTGTGCTCTCTATGTTCATGCCGCCGTTCGTGCCGCCAGATTCAATTGACCTTGCCGCGCGGAGGATGCGACCGGCAGCGTAATCAGGACGCGCGCGCCGTGCGGTTCGATGTTGCCGATTTCCACCGTCCCACCGTGTTCTTCGATGATTTTCTTGACGATGACCAGACCCAGACCCGTGCCCTTGACCTTGGTCGTCACGTAAGGCTCAAAGGCGCGTTTCATCAGATTCTCCGGGAAACCGCTGCCGTTGTCGGTAACGCTGAACTGTATCGCGTCATTGGTCACCATGCTTCTCAGGGTGATGCTTGGATGCGGCGTTTCGCCGAGCGCGTCCTGCGCGTTTTGCAGGAGGTTGTGTATCACCTGGCGCAGTTGCGCCGCATCGCCCACGATCGGCGGCAGTGCGGCTACCAGGTCGAGATGGATGCTGGAGCCGAGTGATTCGTACAGCGTGAGCACCTCTCGCACCAGCGCATTGAGGTCGAGTTCGCGCATCGCCGGTTCGGGCGCGCGCGCATATTGGCTGAAAGCATCAACCATGCGCTTTAGCGCAGCCACCTGATTGACGATGGTTTGTGTGGATCGATCCAGCATCCCGCTATCGGCGGCGTCGAGTTTGGATGAGAGCTTCATTTGCAGGCGCTCGGCGGACAACTGGATCGGCGTCAGCGGATTCTTGATTTCATGCGCGAGACGCCGCGCCACTTCGGCCCACGCCGCGTCGCGCTGCGCCTGCAGCACATGCGTTACGTCGTCGAACACCACCACGAAGCCGCTTTCCACGCCGCGCGGGAGTCTTTTGCCGCGCAACAACAAGTGTTGATCGCCTTCCTGCGTTTTGCGTTCTACCTGGCGCTCCCATTCGGTATCGCCGGCTTCGACAAAACCATCGGTGATTTCCTTGCCCAGCGCCACCAACGATACATCCGT
Organism: Nitrosomonadales bacterium; assembly: GCA_009885185.1. Next base: position 1,255 of record VFLF01000796.1, read on the forward strand.
ATCGCTCCAGCGGCTGGCCGGCAGCCCCAGCAAGTCGTCGCTCTTCAAGCCCAGTATCGCCGACGCGCTGGGGTTGGCGCTGCGCAGATTCAGGTTGTTGTCGAACACCAGCACGCCGGCGGACAAATGCGCGAGGATGCTTTCCAGATAGGCTTTGGATTGCACCACTTCGGCCTGATTGCGTTCGGCGAGGCTGCGCGCATCGTCAAGCTGCCCAGTCATGCTGTTGAACGATTGCATCAACTGACCGAGTTCGTCGCGGCTGGAAACGGTGGCGCGGCGGCTGTAATCCCCCTGCGCCACGGCGCGCGTGCCTTCCACCAGCGCGATCAGCGGCGCGGTTAATTCATCCGACAGCAGGAACGCCGCCGCCAGCGCGGCCAGTACCGACAGCAGCAAGGTCATGGTGAGCGTGATGCCGTAGAGCCGCTTTAAGCCCACCCGGCCCAGCACCAGTTCCTGGTATTCACGATAGCCTAGTTGCACGGTTTCGGCATTTTGCGCCAGGCGTTGCGGCACCATCTGGATCAATTGCAGCGCGCGCGGTTCTTCCGCTAGCGACAACACGTTGACCGGCGCCACCACGCGCAGCAGCAGCCCTCGATCCGGCGTGGCGTCGGCCAGTGCATACACTTGCTGGGAACGCAGCAGCCGGAAAGCCTCCGCGGGCGGCGGCGCCGGCGCCACGCTGGCACCCACCGCGCCAGCATGCGCGATCATCCGGCCGCGCCCGGTGAACAACGTGGCTTCCTGCGCGCCCGCCTGCTCGCGCAGCGAGTTGAGTATCACCGCATGCTCGGCGGTGGGTCGCGTGGAAAGCTGGAACGCGATGGCTGAGCCCTTGGTCTTCAACTCCTTCAGCATGTTGTCCAGCACATCCTGACTCAGTTTCAGGCCGCCTTCAAGCGCCTTGTCCACCTTCACGTCGAACCAGGATTCGATGCTCTTGGCGAGAAACTGTATCGACATGCCGTACAGCAGGACACCCGGCACGACCGCCATCATCGCGAACAGCAATACCAGCCGCAGCGTGAGCCTGGCGCCGAACACGCCGGCTTTCAGCCTGCGTCGCAGATTCACCAATTGCCAGATTACCAGCGCCGCGAGCAGCACGGCGATGGTGCCGTTTAATGCCAGCAGCGCGCGATAATGCTGGGCGAACAGCGCCGTATTGGCGCTCGCCATGGCGATCAGGAACAGGCCCACGGCGCACAACGCCATCAACAGGAAGATGGCGTAACGGCGGCGCACGGAGGGCATGCCGGCTAGCGTTTTGGTCGCGGGCGTAGTCATGGCGTCACCGTCCAGCGGAACCAATCCGAGCCGATGAACCAATCGCGGTTGGTATTCAACTGAAAGGGCTTGGGCAGCTGCGCGGAGTCCAGGCGCAGGCGCAGCGCGGCGCCATAGCTGGTATCTTTGCGTAACATGCCGGGGTCGATATCCTGACGGCGGCGCACCCGGGTCATGAAAGACAGCGCCTCGGCCAGGGTGGCGAAATTCTGATACAAAGCGCCGGCCCCGACGCGGTACTGCCGCGTCAGGGTATTGAACGACAAGCGTTGCTGCACTTGCAGTGAAACGATTTTTTCGTTGGTCCAGTACCAACGCGAACGCAGAACTTCGAACTCCAGCGTGAAATACAATGGCACGCCCTTATGCAGCGCGTCGTCCAGCAGCGGCGTGAGCTGGATATCGAATTCCGCCTCGAGCAGATAACCTTCCTCGGCGGCGGTCAGCGCGGCCTTGCGCACTTCGATGCCATTGGAAGCCGCGGTGGCGGTGACAGCGGTAAGGCTCGCGCAACCGATCGCCATCCATAGCACGCACCATCGCAATGCCGCGATGGCGGCGAGGCTAGGTTTTGAGCAGCAGCGCGTAATAAAAACCATCATGCCGGGCGTCCGGAAGTATCTGGCCCGCGTGTTCGGGGACAAATTCAGATGGCGGGAGGGGCAGGCGTTGCGCATCGGCATGGCGCTGCAGAAACCGCGCAAGCTGCATGTGGTTCTCCTCCCTGAACACGGAGCACGTCACATACAGGAATTTACCACCAGCGGCGAGCAGCCGCCACAAGGCGTCGATCACCGCTTCCTGCGTTTGCACGAATTTTTCGACATCGGACGGGCGGCGCAGCCACTTGATGTCCGGATGGCGGCGAGTGACGCCGGACGCAGAGCACGGCACATCCGCGAGGATGCGATCGAAAACCACGCCGTCCCACCACGCCGCGGGATCACGCGCGTCACCGCACAAGGTCTCGGCGTGGAGACCCAGCCGATCGAGATTGGCGCGCACGCGCGTCAGGCGCTCGGCGTCGTTGTCCAGTGCTATCAATTGGATATCGGCGAGTTCCAGCAGGTGCGCGGATTTGCCGCCGGGCGCGGCGCAGGCATCGAGCACGCGCATGCCGTCGCGAACATCCAGCAGGCGCGCGGCGCGCTGAGCGGAGGTGTCCTGCACGCTAACGAGTCCTTGCGCGAAGCCGGGAAGCTTTTCCACCGGCACGGGTTTTTCCAGCACCACGGCTTGCGCCTCGAATGCCTCGGCGGCGATGCCGGCCGCCGCGAGTTGTGCCAGATACGCCTCGCGAGTCACGCGCCGCGTGTTTACCCGCAATGTCAGTGGCGCGTGGCGATTACCCGCTTCCAGCATACCGGCAAAATGTTCCGGGTATTGGCCGCGTACTTTATCCACCCACCACGGCGCAAAGGAATAACGGCCGGTATCGTCGCGGTGACTTGCAGCGACCAGTTCAGCACGGCGACGCAGAAAACCGCGCAACACGGCGTTGATCAGCCCTTTTGCCGGTGCGGCATGCAGGGCGACACATGCCGCAACCGCGTGATCGACCACCGCGTGGGGCGCCGCGCGCGTGTGCTCCAATTGATACAGCGCGACACGCAGCAAATGCCGCAAACGCTCATCGCGCAACGGCTTGTTGAGCAGCGGCGCGAGCATGGCGTCCAGCGCGCCCAGATGCCGCAACACGCCGTAACACAGGTCTTGCACCAGGGCACGCTGATGGGCGTTGGCCTGCGCGCGGTCGTTGCGCCACAGCGTGATGAGTTCCTGGTCCAGCGTGCGGCCCGCCAACACACGCTCGAGGATGCCGGCGGCCAGTATCTGTGCGTCGCGCATCAAATCCCGAAACGCGCGCCAGGGGCGATGGGAAACCCGGCCAGAAATGGCGCGGCGGCCATGCGCTTGCCGCCGGCGCGTTGCAATTCCGTGATCAACACGGCGCGGTCGCCGCAGGCGACGATCAATTGCCCGACCGGTGCCGCGCATACGCTGCCCGGCGCGCCGTCGGCCTCGATAGTCTGCGCGCGCCATATCTTGATGCGCTCGCCGCCCAGCATGGTAGCCGCGCCCGGAAACGGATTGAAGGCGCGTATCTTCCGATGTACGGTCGCGGCGTCCTGATTCCAGTCGATGATGGATTCTTCCTTGGTTATTTTGGCGGCGTAACAGGCCTGTGTATCGTCTTGTTTCACCGGCATGGGTGGTGTGTTCAATACGTCGTTGATCATCTTCGCACCGAGCGCCGCTAGCCGGTCGTGTAATTCACCGGCGGTTTCGTCGGCGCCCATCGAGAGTGCTTCCCGCATCAGCATATCGCCGGTGTCCAGCCCTTCGTCCATTTGCATAATAGTGATGCCCGTTTCGGCATCACCCGCCAAAATCGCGCGCTGGATGGGTGCCGCACCGCGCCAGCGCGGCAACAACGACGCATGAATATTGATGCAGCCACGCGAGGGTATCTGCAAAACCGGCTTCGGCAGGATTAATCCGTACGCCGCGACAATCATCGCATCGGCCTTCGCCGCAACGATCATTTGGCGCGCCTCATCGGTTTTGAGGGTGAGTGGTTGCTCTACCGTAAGCGTTTGTTTTTGTGCATATTTTTTTACGGCTGACGCTTCCAGCCGTAGCCCCCGGCCAGCCGGTCGATCAGGCTGTGTCAGCACCAGCGCAATGTGGTGGCCAGCCTCGACCAAGGCCTTCAGTGCAATAGCCGCGAATTCCGGCGTGCCGGCAAAAATAAGCCTCATGTCGGAAGCGCCCGTGGCAGTGGCGGTCGCCGGAAGTCCCTCACGCCGGCTCGCGTTGGCGTTTTTTGACTTTGGCGAGGATGCGCTGACGTTTCAGACGCGACAGTTTCTCGACAAACACCTTGCCGTCGAGGTGATCCATTTCATGCTGAATGCACACCGCCTGCAGGCCTTCCGCTTCCAGTTCGAACGGCGTACCGTTTTCGTCGAGCGCGCGCACGCGGATATGCTGCGCACGCGTCACTTTTTCGTAGATGCCGGGCACCGACAGGCAGCCTTCTTCGCAGTCCGCTTCCCCTGACAATTCAAGGAGTTCCGGGTTAATGAAGACGCGTAACTGATCGTGGGTCGGGGAGCTGTCGATGACAATAATCCGCAGATGTACGTCCACCTGTGTTGCGGCAAGACCAACTCCCGGCGCGGCGTACATGGTTTCACCCATGTCTTTGATTAATTGACGAATTTTGTCATCAACCTGCGTGACTTTGGCAGCCACGGTGTGCAGGCGCGAGTCTGGGTACAGTAAAATGGGGAGCTTGGCCACAAAAAGTCTTGCTAATAGAAGTCACTACATGCAGAATTTAAACCAAAACGTCATGTTGCGTGCGTACAACAAACTGCTCGTCCTTGCCGTGTTTCTGCGGACGGCCTGCGGCGCACGGAGCCAACCTGCCGTTACATTGATTGGGGTATTTCTATGAAAACCAAGATTATATCGCTGCTGGTTCTTGCCACCTCCTTCCTGGTGACCGCCCTTGCCGGCGCTCAGGATCTCAAGGCTGACGCGCCGGATCGTTATACCGTCCAGCGCGGCGATACGCTGTGGAGCATCTCCGGGCGCTATCTGGAAAAGCCTTGGAACTGGCCGCAACTGTGGGACATGAACCGCGAGCAGGTGCGCAATCCGCACCGCATCTTCCCCGGCGACATCCTGGTGCTGGATCGCGCCACCGGTCGTTTGCATGTCGACACGGTAAAACTCTCGCCCAGCGTGCGCCGCGAAGACCTTGCGCAGGCGGTGCCGACCATACTGCCTTCCGCCATCAATGCGTTCCTGTCGCGGCCCATGGTCGTCAGCGAGACCGAACTGGATAGCGCGCCGCGCATCATGGCCACTGAAGAAAGCCGTGTCGCCGTGGGTGCCGGCAGCGTCGCTTTCGTCAAAGGTCTGACCAAAGACCAAGGTCTCAACTGGCACATCTACCGCCGCGGCGACAAGCTGGTTGACCCGGACAGCGGCGCGACGCTCGGCTACATGGCGTTGTATCTGGGCGAGGCGCGCGTGCGTCAGTTCGGCGACATCAGCCGCGTTGAAATCGTTAAATCGACACAGGAAATTTACACCGACGATCGGTTGATCGCGGTGGGCAGGGAAATGCCGCAATTTGCCTATGTACCGCGTTCGCCGAATGGCAAGATCCAGGGGCGCGTAGTCGCGCTGCATGACAATCTCTGGGAAACCGGCAGGTATTTCATCGTGGCGTTATCGAAAGGTGCCAAGGATGGCGTTGAAGTCGGCCACGTAATGGCGCTTTACCGCAGCCAGAATACGGCCCGTTATAGTCTGCGCACCAGTCCCATGTTCGGTCGCGAGGGCCTTAGCGGCAACGACAATCCCCGCACCTATTACGAGGAAAAACTCACGCCCAGGGACGGTCCGCTGTATCCCAAGACTACACCTGTCACCGACGCTGATCTGGCAAATCTGCCGGATAATCGTTATGGCCTGGTGATGGTATTCCGCACGTTTGACCGCGCCTCGTTCGCGCTGGTGATGGAATCCAGCCGCCCGGTGTCCATCACAGACATCGTCACAAATCCCTGATCCCAGGTTCTTGATGCGCGCGGCCCCGGCTGCGCGCTTTTCCCGCCCATGCCGCTCGCGCCGGACATCGCGGCTTGGCTGCGGCTGAGCCTAACGCAAGGACTCGGCGGCGAATCGTTTCGTAAACTCCTGCTGGCGTTTGGCGGCCCCGAGCAGATCCTGACTGCTAGCCGTTCCGCGCTGACACGCGTGGTCAGTGGCAAAATCGCTGATGCGATTCTCGACGGCGAGTTGTATGGCGATCCCGAGGCCGTTGAAGCATGGCTGGCGGACGCGAACAACCATGTGGTCACGCTGGCCGACACGGAATACCCGCAGGCACTGCTGCAAACGTCCGATCCGCCGCCGCTGATTTACGTGAAAGGCCGACGCGACTTGCTGAATCAGCCGGCGATCGCCGTCGTTGGCAGCCGCAATGCGACGGCGCAGGGTAAGCTCACCGCGGAATCCTTTGCATCGGCCTTGAGTAATGCTGGGTTGTGTATCGTCAGCGGCATGGCGCTGGGTATCGATGCCGCCGCGCATCGCGGCGGGCTCGTGGGACTATCTTCCACTATCGCCGTCGTTGGCACGGGGCTCGACAAAGTGTATCCCGCGCGCAATCGTGATCTGGCGCACGCCATCGCGGAAAAAGGCGCGATTATTTCGGAATTTCCCTTAGGCACACCGCCGCTGGCGGCGAATTTTCCGCGCCGCAATCGCATCATCAGCGGCATGACGCGCGGCTGCCTGGTGGTGGAGGCCGCGTTGGCCAGCGGCTCGTTGATTACCGCGCGCATCGCCAACGAGCTGGGCAAGGATGTGTTTGCGATTCCCGGCTCGATTCACTCCACCCTGTCCAAAGGCTGCCACGTACTGATTAAACAGGGTGCCAAGCTGGTGGATGACGCCGCGGATATTCTGGGGGAGCTGCGGTTGCCGCTGCCTGCTGGCGCAGCATCCAGGACGGATCCCGGTCAGTCCGGCGGCCATCCGTTATTGGCGCATATGGCCTATGACCCGTGCGACATCGATACCCTGGCCGGTCGCGCTGGTCTTCCGGTACATGAAGTCAGCGCGGCATTGATCCAGTTGGAGCTGGAAGGCGCGGTTGCCAGCCTCGCTGGTGGCCTGTGGCAAAGAATTACGTAACTATATGTTTTTATTTATATTTTCATAATCCCTGCACCACCGATTTGCCGGCGGCGTGATGTACTGCGCTTGCACTTCTTCCCGGTTTGTTCTTATTATCTGCCGCTCCTTTTGGTCGCCCGATCGGTGTTACGGCGGCGACAAACAACGATTTTCGCGCGAGCATCCCTAGAAAAACCCATGTCAAAACAATTAATTATCGCCGAGAAGCCGTCCGTGGCCAGCGATATCGCGCGCGTACTCGGCGGCTTCAAGCGCCATGATGACTATTTCGAGAGCGACGACTTTGTGCTGTCGTCCGCCGTCGGCCATCTGGTACAAATCGCCGTGCCGGAAGAATTCGAGGTCAAGCGCGGCAAATGGTCGTTCGCCAACCTGCCGGTGATTCCGCCGCATTTTGATCTGCTGCCGATCGAAAAATCCGAGGCGCGATTGAAGCTGTTGACCAAGCTGCTCAAGCGCAAAGATGTCACCGGCGTCATCAACGCCTGCGACG
>VFLF01000006.1 GCA_009885185.1 Nitrosomonadales bacterium
ACAGCACACCCCGCGCCAGCGCGCTGGCAAACGCCCGTTTGCCGATGCCCGCCGCCCCCTTGAACAGCAGCGCATGGGGCAGCCGTTGCGACGACAGCGCACGCTGCGCAAGCTGCTGATAATCCCTCTCGTGCCAGGAAAAATAATTCATTTAAAACAAGTACTTACGATTTTACGCTCAACGGCCTTTTTTACCTCGTCGAGCGCCGCCGTGCCATCGATCAGATGCATTCTGGCAGGATTTTCGTGCACGCGGCGAAGATAGGCCTCGCGCACGCGATCAAAAAACGATGTTCCTTCCTGCTCGAAACGATCCGCTTCGCGCGCGGCGCTCGTGCGCGCCTTGCCCACCTCGGCAGGCACATCGAAGTACAGCGTCAGGTCAGGCTGCACACCGCCTCGCACTTCACTCTCTAACCAGTTTTCCAGCGCCGCGATGCGCTCCCACGCCAATCCGCTGCCGCCGGATTGATAGGCAAAGGTAGCGTCGCTAAAACGGTCGCACAGTAACCACTCACCATCGTTCAACGCAGGCAGTATCACTTTATCCAGATGCTCGCGCCGCGCGGCAAACATCAGCAAGGCCTCGGTTTCGACATGCAAATGCTGATTTTTATCCAGCATCAGTTCGCGCAGTTTTTCACCCAGCGGCGTGCCGCCAGGTTCACGCGTCAGCCGCACGCACACGCCGCGCGCTTGCAGAAACGCCGGCAGCCACGCGAGATGCGTGCTCTTGCCCGCGCCGTCCATGCCTTCCAGGGTGATGAATTTACCGCGCATTATTTCCGGCCTGATCGTTGATACTTGTTCACAGCGTTGTTGTGTTCATCCAGCGTACGCGAAAACTGCGAGCTGCCGTCGCCGCGTGCCACAAAATACAGCATTTTACTGGCGGCGGGGTTCAGCGCCGCCTGTAGCGACGCCAGCCCCGGCATGGCAATCGGTGTCGGCGGCAAGCCGCCGCGCGTGTAGGTGTTCCACGGGGTATCCGCCTGCAAATCACGCCGCCGCAGATTGCCGTCGAACGATTCGCCCATGCCGTAGATCACGGTGGGGTCGGTTTGCAGGCGCATATTGATGCGCAGCCGATTGACGAACACCGAGGCCACCATCGCACGATCGGCCGCCTTGCCGGTTTCTTTTTCCACGATGGAGGCGAGTATCAGCGCCTCGTACGGCGTCGCCAACGGCAGGTCCGCCGAGCGCTTCGTCCATTGCGCGTTCAGGTGCGTTTGCATCAGCTTGTGCGCGCGGCGCAGGATGGACATATCGCTGGCGCCGCGACTGAAATGATAAGTCTCCGGAAAAAACCAGCCTTCCGGCAGCGCGTCGGGTATGCCGAGCTTGCGCGCAAGCGCCTCGTTGCTCATGCCCTGCGTCTCGTGTTTGATCGCTTCGTGCGCATCCAGCGCCTCGCGCATTTGTTTGAACGTCCAGCCGTCGACAAAGCGCATCGCCATCTGCGTGGCATCGCCGCGGGTGATTTTTTGCAACACCTTCAGCGGCGTAGTAGGCGATTCAAATTCGTAATTGCCGGCCTTGATGTGCGGCGCGTTGCCGCGTAAACGGCCGATGATTTCAAACAACAGCGGCTCGCCGATGACGCCCGCCGCCGACAACTCGCGCGACACCGAGCGCAGGCTGCCGCCGGATTTCAGATCAAAGATAATCGGCGACGGCGCGAACGTCAGCGTTTGCTGTTCGTAATAGTAAAAACCGCCGGCGAGCATCGCCACCGCGCACAGCAGCAGGAAAATCAGCCATTTAAGAAATCGCAGCATCTTCCTCTTCCAGCCGCTGTGCCAGTTGTATCGTCAACGCGCCCGGCGTCCAGACGCGATCCATTAACCGAGCCACCGGCCATAGTCCGATCAGACTATTCACCAGAAATATTTCGTCAGCGTCGAGCACGCGTTGCAGCGGCAAATGTTCGCTGCGGCATGCGGTGTTCCCACTTCGGGCAAGATCGATGACCCGCCCGCGCGTAACACCGGCCACGCCGCAGCGCGACAGATCGGGCGTGAACAGCACGCCCTTCTCGACGATGAACAGATTGCTCATCGTTCCGCCAATAGCCAAGCCCTCTTGATCCAGCAGTAATCCTTCGGCGATCGCGGCGTCGCTCCACTCCGCGCGAGCCAGCACGTTCTCCAGCCGGTTCAGATGCTTGATGCCGGCCAGCGCCGGTTGATGCGCAAGGCGCAGACGGCACAGATGAACGTTGACCCCAGCATCGCGGCGCGGCACGGGCGGGAGGGCTTCCGCCATCACAACACGCGTCGGCGTGCACGGCTGCGGCAGCGCATAGCCTCGGGGGCCAATGCCGCGCGTCACCACAATTTTGACCGCGGCCTGCGCATGGTCGGCAGCGGCCTGGCGCACTTCGGCTAGCAACACGGCCTCTGGCGGGCACGGCAGCGCCAGCGCGGCGCAGTCATGACACAGCGTCGCAAAATGCCGCGCCCAATGCAGCGGGTGCCCGCCTACCGCGCGCAGCGTGCGAAACACGCCGTCGCCGTATGCCAGGCCGCGATCTGTTGCAGGCAAGGATGCAGCCGGCGCGCCGTTGACTAACATCATGGCCGTGGCCGAAAAAGGGAACGCGAAGAGGAAAGCGAAAGGCGCTTCAGAGCTTGCGGAAAACCAGACTGCCGTTGGTGCCGCCAAAGCCGAATGAGTTTGACAGCGCGACGTCGATTTTCATCTGGCGCGCGGTGTTCGGCACGTAATCCAGATCGCACAAGGGATCGGGGCTGTGCAGATTGATGGTCGGCGGCGCTACCTGGTCACGGATCGCCAGCACCGAGAACACCGCCTCGATGCCGCCTGCCGCGCCCAGCAGATGCCCGGTCATCGACTTGGTGGAACTGATGGCGACTTTTTTCGCGTGCTCGCCAAAGCAGCGCTTGACCGCGCCGGTTTCCGCCACATCGCCCAGCGGCGTGGAAGTGCCGTGGGCATTGATGTAATCGACCTGATCGAGATTCAGGTTGGCGTTGCGCAGCGTGTTCGCCATGCAGCGCGTAGCACCCGCGCCGTCCTCGGCGGGTGCGGTAATGTGATGCGCGTCCGCGCTCATGCCGTAACCCGCGAGTTCGCAATAAATGCGCGCACCGCGCGCCTTGGCGTGCTCGTATTCCTCCAGCACCAGCACACCGGCGCCTTCGCCAATCACAAAGCCGTCGCGATCCTTGTCCCACGGACGGCTGGCACCCTGTGGATCGTCGTTGCGACCCGACAGCGCGCGCGCGGCGCAAAATCCACCCACGCCCAGCGGAGAGATACAGGCTTCCGCG